>CAYXJH010000009.1:0-27092 GCA_964465415.1 uncultured Gemmatimonadaceae bacterium | reverse complement strand
AGACGGTCCCGTTCCCGGCCCGCGCCCGCGAATGCGGTAAGACCGAGCAACGGACCGACGCGCGCGTGCGCGGACCACAGGCCGGTGGACGAGGCCTCCGACCAGCGGCTGTAGGTTGCGTCGGCGCCCAGGCCCAGCCACGGAGTCGGCTCCGCCCAACCCCCCACGTCCACCTCCTGGGACGGCAGCCTGGGATGGCTCCGTAGCCTGAGCCCCGCGCGGGCTTCCACCGGGAACGGCGCGGGCAGTGTCGAGCGTACGCGCAACCCTCCCTGGGGCGAGCCTTCCCGCAACTCGACTTCCCCCAGGTCATCCTCGACAGACGATGCCCCCGCGTATGCCTCCGTCATGACCGGGCCCAGCGCCTGGCGCCCCCGCACGACCCAATCGCGACGCGACCCGGAGAGACCGGGCCCGACACCCGACCGGTCCAGGTCGCTCTGCCGGTACTCGAACTGGATCCCGGCCGCCTCCCTGCTCCATGTCCATTTCAGCCACCCCGTCGTCTGGTTGGAGCTGATGCCGGTCACCATCTGGTGGCCCAGGCTCTCGAAGCCGGCACCCAGCGCGCCTCCGAGGACGTTCGGCCCCAGGAACGTGCCGCGGAACAGGTTCGTGCGCAGGTCGCCGGTGCCGGCCTCGATGATGCTGAGCGGCCGTGCGTCGGTGGGGGTCAACGTTCGGATCCGCACGGTTGCGCCGGTAACCCGCCGCTCCACGCGCACGCTCTCCAGCGCCAGCAAGGGGAGACGCGCGGGGTCGAACGTAGGCGCGGTAAGCGCGTCCAGGGCGAACCCGTCGATCTCGTACCGGATGGCCGCGGCGGTCGAGCCGAAGACCGTCGCGGCTTCGGGCTGGCCCACCGCTGCCGCGCGGACCGGCGTGATCCCCGGGATCCGCTCCAGGAGGTGGAGCAGAGAGAGGTCGGGAAACCGGAGCAGGTCCAGGCGACTCCATTCCCAAATGCCGACCGTCCACCCCCTGCTCCCAACGGGGTCAAGGGGGACCAGGATGGCAGGATCCGGCGGCGGCTCCGGAATGGTGTCCGCCGGAATGGTGTCCGCCGCTGGCGCAACCAGCGGCACGGGCGGGTCAGGCAGCCGCGTAGGCGGTATCGTATCCCGGGCTGGGGGCGGGATGGTGTCCGGTCGAGGCTGCGGCACCGTATCCGGCACCTGGGCGCGCACTGGGGTCGACGCCACCGCGAAGGAGAGCAGCACCGGTACGAAAAACGCCCCCGACCACCATGCCGCAGGCCGGGGGCGTCGGCGCGGGGCGGGCAGGTTCACCGCTCCGCTCGCTCCCGGATCCACTCGATGAACAGCCGGGTCGGGACGCCCGTGGGTCCCTTCCTGAGGTACGGTACCGGCTCGTCCCGGTATGCGGTGCCGGCGATGTCCAGGTGGACCCAGGGCGTGTCCTCGACGAACTCCTTCAGGAACCAGCCGGCCGTGATGGTGCCGGCCGGGCGGCCGCCCACGTTCTTGAGGTCGGCGACCGGGCTGTCGAGCTGCTTCCGATATGGATCCCAGAGCGGAAGCGGCCAGCAGCGCTCGCCGGTCCGCTCCCCGACGGCCCGGACCTGATCGATGAGATCGCCATCGTTGCCCATGAGACCGATGGCCTCGTGACCGAGCCCGATCACCACGGACCCCGTCAGGGTCGCCGCATCGATGATGGCCTGGCCCTCGAAGCGCCGGGCATAGGACAGAGCGTCGGCCAGGATGAGGCGGCCTTCGGCGTCCGTGTTGATGACCTCCACCGTCTTGCCCGAATGCATGGTGACGACGTCACCAGGCTTGATCGCCCGGCCCGAGGGGAGGTTCTCGGTGCACGGGACCAGCGCCACCACGTTTGCCCGGGGCCGTAATCTGGCGACGGCCTGCATGGCGCCGAGCACGGCCGCAGCGCCGGCCATGTCATACTTCATCTCCTCCATCTTCTCCGCGGGCTTGATGGAGATTCCGCCGGTGTCGAACGTCACGCCCTTGCCGACCAGAATGAGCGGCTTCACGTCATCGTTCGCGCCCTCATACTCCATGACGATGAAGCAGGGCTCCTCGTCCGAGCCGGCGGCGACGGCCAGCATCCCGCGCAGCCCTTCTTCCGCCATGGCCTCCCGATCCATGACCGTGACGCGCATGCCACCCTCCTCGCCGACCCGCTTCGCGACCTCCGCCAGGTGGGATGGAGTGGCGACATTCGCCGGCTTCGAAGCCAGCTCCCGAGCCAGGTTCTCACCTTCGGCGACGGCCCGGCCGACGTCGGCGCCCGATCGGAGCTCGGCCGCTTCGCTCTCGTCCGCGCCCAGGAGCGCGAGGGTCTGGAGCCGTACGACCCGGTCGTCGCCGCTCGTGGGTGGACTCTTGAGGTCTCGGTAGTCCCAGGCCGCGAGTACCGCGCCTTCCACCGCGCCGCGAGCGGCGAAGTGGGCGCCCATGTGCTCGCTCTTTCGTTCGACGTGGCCAAGAGCGACGGTCATCTCATCGACCCGTAGCCGCTCCGCTTCGCGCACGGCCGTCCCCACGGCGCGCCTCAGCCCCTGCATCGCGTAGTCTTCACGTTTCCCGATGCCGACCAGCAGGACGCGCTCGGCGGGGAACCCGGCATCGCTCGGATACACGAGAAGGGTTTCCTCCTGCTTGCCGCGGAAGTCGCCCCTGGCCATGAGCCGGGAAAGGAGTCCGCGCAGGCCGGTATCGACCTCGGCGACGGCGCCCCGGGGCTCACCGTCGTCCTCGAAATGCTGAAGGACGAGGAGCTGGGTGCGGACCGCCGCGACGGCGTCTGTCCGGATCGCGATGTCGAGGGGCATTGGGCTCCCGTCAGTCCATGTGTTTGATTATGGCCTCCGCGAACCCGGAGGTGCTCACCAGGGTGGCCCCCTCCATCTGTCGCTCGAGGTCATACGTCACGGTCCTTGCGCCGACGGCGCCTTCGAGCCCGCGGATCACGCGTTCCGCCGCTTCGTCCCATCCCAGGTGCTCGAGCATCATGTGGGCCGACAGCACCAGCGAGCCCGGGTTCACCTTGTCCTGGCCCGCATACTTCGGAGCCGTGCCATGCGTCGCTTCGAACAGCGCGATCTCGTCGCTCATGTTGGCGCCGGGCGCCATGCCGAGACCGCCGACCTGCGCGGCCGCGGCGTCGGACATATAGTCGCCGTTCAGGTTCGGCATCGCCATGACGCTGTATTCATCCGGCCGCAGGAGTATCTGCTGGAACATGGCATCGGCGATCCGGTCCTTGATCACGATCTTGCCGGTCGGGTCGGCGCCCTCCCACGTCTCGGCCTCGGAGATCGTATGCTCACCATACCGCTCGCGGGCGACGTCGTAGCCCCATTCCCGGAACGCGCCCTCGGTGAACTTCATGATGTTGCCTTTGTGCACCAACGTGACCGAGTCCCGGCCACGCTGCCTGGCGTACCGGATGGCCATTCCGACGAGCCGCTTGGTCCCGAACGGGCTGATCGGCTTGACGCCGATGCCGCTCGACTCGCGGATGTTCGCGCCCATCTCCTCCACCAGGAATCGGCGGACCTTCTCCGCCTCCTCACTGCCTGACGCCCACTCGATGCCGGCGTACACGTCCTCCGTGTTCTCGCGGAAGATCACCACATCCAGCTTTTCCGGGTGACGGACGGGCGATGGTACGCCCGGGATCCACCGGACGGGTCGGATGCACGCGTACAGGTCCAGCACCTGCCGGAGCGTGACGTTGAGCGAACGGATTCCGCCGCCGACCGGCGTGGTCAACGGTCCCTTGATTCCGACCTTGAACTCGCGGAGCGACTCGAAGGTCTCCTCGGGCAGCCACTCGCCGCTTGCGTCGTAGGCCTTCTCTCCCGCCAGGACCTCCATCCACGCGATGCCCTTCGCCCCGCCATACGCCTTCTCGACCGACGCATCGACGACCCGCCGGGTCGCCGCCCAGATGTCGGGGCCGATACCGTCGCCTTCGATGAACGGGATGATCGGGTGGTCCGGCACATCGATCCCGCCGTCGCCACCGACCTGGATCCGTGCGCCTTCCGTTGGGATCTGTGCGTACTTGTATTCAGCCATGTCTCTATCGGGATCGCTGTTCAAGGGGAGTGACCGAGAGATTCTCGGGTCCGACGTACTTCGCCTTCGGCCGGATCAGCCGGTTGTCCGCCAGCTGCTCCATGATGTGCGCCGTCCAGCCGGGAATGCGCGCGCATGCGAAGATGTTCGTGAATAGCTCGGTGGGCACGCCGAGCTTGCGGTAGACCGATGCGCTGTAGAAGTCGACGTTGGCGTAGACCTTCTTCCCCCGCTGGTCCATCTCGCGCCGCATCACGTCGCGCAGCCGATCGGAGATGTCGAACCACTCCGAGCTCCCCAGCTCGTCGCCCAGCTTTCGCAGGATCGGCGCGCGGGGATCCAGGGCCCGATAGACGCGGTGGCCGAAGCCCATGATCTTTTCGTTCCGGGCCAGCGCGTCCCGCACCCACGGCTCGGCGTTCTCGGGCGAGCCGATCTCCTCGAGCATGCGCATCACCCGCTCGTTGGCACCGCCGTGGAGCGGACCCTTGAGGGTCCCGATCGCCGCCGTAACGGCCGAGTGGAGGTCGGACAGCGTGGCGACGGTGACCCGTGCGGAGAACGTGGACGCGTTGAAGCCGTGATCCGCGTGGAGCGTCAGCGCCGCGTCCATGGCCCGCGTCTCGGCTGCGGACGGCTCTTCGTCGTTGAGCATGAAAAGCAGATTGGCCGCCAGCGACAGCTCGGGCCGCGGGTCAACGGGTTTCTGGCCTGCTCGCAGCCGGGCGGTCGCGGCCGTCAGCGTCGGAAGCTGGGCGGTCAGACGGATGGCCTTTCGAAGGTTGGCCTCCGGCGACATGTCCTCGGCATCCGGGTCATGAAGCCCCAGCAGCGAGACGGCGGTCCGAAGGATGGCCATGGGGTGCGCTTTGCGGGGCGCGTTGCGGACCAGGTCGAGCACTTCCGGAGGCACCCTGTGCGCATCGCCAAGGGCGCTCCGTATCGACTCCAGTTGTGCGGCATCCGGCAGCTCGCCATGCCACAGCAGGTGGCAGACTTCCTCGAACGTAACGCTCGTCGCTAGATCCTCGATCTCGTAGCCGGCATACATCAACCTCCCGGCCTCGCCATCGACCCTGCTCAGCCGCGTTTCCGCGACGACGACTCCTTCCAGACCAGATCCGGCCATGTCACCGCTTCCGTTCCCGTTCCGTTCCCGGCTCGGCCGGGCTGGCGCGCAGGCCCGGATGCCACACGGGGCCGACGTCCCCCAGCACCGGGAGGATGCCAGCCCCGACGCATCCACGAAGCCGAGCCGCCACAGCGACGCGGAAAGTAGTCGCCCGGAACAACGGGATGCAAGGCCGCGCGTGCTGCCGCCACGCCCTTGTCGGGGCTCCTCAGAACTCGCCGATGAAGCCGATCTCGGGGGTGAGGCGGTAGCCGAGCTCCCGCTCGACCGTGGACTGGGCCAGGTCGATCAGCTCCCGGACCTGACGGGCGCTCGCACCGCCCAGGTTGACAATGATGTTGGCGTGGCGGTGGAAGATCTGGGCGCTCCCGTGTACGTGACCCTTGAGGCCGCATTCGTCGATGAGCCGCCCCGCACCCACCCCTTCGATCTTCTGGAAGATCGACCCGGCGCACGGGTACAACCAGAGATCGGGGTGACGGTCATCGCGCCATCTCAGGTTCTCGCGGATCACCTCGCGTAGCTCGTCCTCGGGCGCCGGATCCAGGCGGAACGTCACGGTCAGTACGACGTCGTCACGCTCGTGCAGGACACTGTAATCGTACCCGAACTCGAGGTAGTCCAGGCCGACGGTCCGGTGCTCCCCTTCCTCCGTCAACAGCTCGCAGCGTTCCACCACTTCCTCGATGAAAACGGTCCGCTCCCGCGCGGGCGGCGGGCTGAGAAAATGGAGGTTCTGCCAGATGGCGCCGCCCACGGTGCTCGGGATACCGACGAAATGGTGGAGGCCTCCCAGACCGCGCTCCACGGTCGCCTGGATGAGGTCGTGGTAGACCATGACGCCGCTCTCCGCCCGGACGCGCCGGTCATCGACGAACTCGATGTGATCACACGCGTTCCGGATGACCAGACCCCGGAAGCCCCGGTCGCCGACCAGGATGTTGGCGCCCGCGCCCAGCAGGAAGGACGGCACCCCCAGCTCCCGGACGGCAGTCACCGCTCGGGCCAACTCGTCCGCCGTGCGTGCCTCGTAGAACAGGTCCGCGGGCCCGCCGATCCGGAAGGTGGTGAAAGGAGCCAGGGGCACGTCGTGGCGGACCCGGTCCGGCCCGAGCCGTGCGGCCAGCTCGGCGACGGGCAGCGGCGCGCGTGCGGTCATCCCGCGGTCAACGATGTCGCCGTTCCACGATCGCTGCCGCTACGGGGTCCATGACGGGGGATCGCTGGCTGGGAACGACTCCATGGACGCTTCATCCACGCGATCCATGGGCGTCCGCTGGTCCGGGCCGCTGATCGAATCGGCTGCTCCCTCCAATGACTGGCTGATCGCGTCAAGGAAGCGGTCGTGCCCCACGATCCCCCGGAACAGCAGCGCCCCCCCGGCCACGGCGAACAGCGCACCGCCCACGGCATCGCGTCGACGCAGGCTCGAGAGGACGAGCATCCCTCCGACGATCGCCGACAACCAGCGCTCCGACTCGCCGATGGTGCCTTCCGTATTCATCGCTTCCATCGCTCCGTTCCCGGTGGACTGGCGCTACACTCGATTCGGTTCTCACATCTCTGGCAAATACGGCACCAGCGCAAGAGCCGGCACCGTCCCTCAGGACGTGCTGGCGGTCTCATCGAAGTGAAGCCGCTCGCGATCGATGCGGTCGAACGTCCGGTAATCGCAGGTCAGCTCCTCGCCCTCCTCGATGTCGCGAGCGGCGATGTCCATGCCGAATACGGGCTCGCGATCGTAGTCGCCCACGACCGTCGGTGTGTCGGAGTGGTTCATGTAGCGGGCGTCATCCGCGCACAGGACGTAGAGCCCGGTGCGGATATCCCAATATGCGTAGGTGAGGAGCCAGGGAAGATTATGGCTGTTGAGGCTCTGGAGTACGGCGGGATGAAGGGCAAGGTCGAGGCCGGGTGTGAAACGCCAGGTCGGCGTCCCTGCGCGGATGAACTCGGCCGCAAAGAGGCCCATCCCATGGATCTCGCTTTTTCGTTTCTCCGTCTTGACCAGCATCATGCCGTGCGTCCAGGGTCGGGGTTGTCGAGACGGTGTGGACCTGCCTGGATGCCACGAAGCCCGCCGAGCGTGTCGGGAGGCCATCGTGACCGCCGCGACAGCCCCGCGGGCTCCGCGTATCGTCTACCTCAGCTATGCCGGGGGCGGGACTCGAACCCGCAAGGGCTTGCGCCCGCGCGATTTTGAGTCGCGTGCGTTTGCCGATTTCGCCACCCCGGCAGGGGTGTTCAAGCGATCAATAATAACGACCCGGGGCGCGTTCGTATACTGGGACACCGTATACGGATCCGGTGTACGACTCGTCAGGGATCCAGGCCTTTCGGAGGACCCAGGATCTCCCTCAGCAGCACGGCCTGACGGAGTCCTTCTGGACGCTGGAGCGAGCGGATCAACGGAGAGGCTCTCCGCGTAGCCCGGGGGGTCTCCACTACCTCGCGCAGCGACGCCCGCCGGGGCCGAGGCGGCTGCACCGACTCGATCGCGGCTGCGGCGGCCTTTACCGCTTCATCCGCGACCGTTGGCACGCCAGGGAGCTCGAGCCGGGTTTCGTCCCGGTACTCCTCCCAGGGGGCGGGCTCGAACCGTTCGTCCGCGAAAACCTCTTCGTCCGGTTCCCAGCGTGGCTCCTCGATCCACGGTGCATCCTCGGGCTCCGTCGCCTCGGCCGGTACCGGGCGCTCACGTCGCTCGCCGGTCAGGATCTCCCACAGGTCGTCGGGGACCATGTCGGCGGCTTCGACCGGCTCCGGCTCGCGCTGGGTGCGCGGCGGACCCGGCTGTGGCCGCTCGACCGTCGTGGGGCGGCCGGGCGCACGAGGTCGGTTCTGTCTGGGCTCTTCGATGTCCGGAGACTCCCGCCGTTGACGGCCTTTCCTGATCCCCTCCAGGACGGGGATCAGGATGAAAAACAGGATGAACAGGATCTCGAATAACTCCACCGGTCAGCTCTGTCCGTCGCCGTCTCGCGGCGCCTCGGACTCCTTCGCGATGGCGTTGCGCATGTCCGTGTCCGCGTTGACGTTGTTGAACCTCACGTAATCCATGATGCCAAGGTTGCCGGAGCGGAAAGCTTCGGACATGGCGCGGGGAACCTCGGCCTCGGCTTCCACTACGCGCGCGCGCATCTCGACCACCTTGGCCCGCATCTCCTGCTCCGCCGCGACGGCCATGGCTCGACGCTCCTCCGCCTTGGCCTGTGCGATGCGCTTGTCCGCCTCCGCCTGGTCGGTCTGGAGCTCGGCCCCGATGTTCTTGCCCACGTCCACGTCCGCGATGTCGATGGATAGGATCTCGTAGGCCGTACCGGAGTCGAGGCCCTTCCCGAGCACGGTTTTGGATATGGCGTCGGGGTTCTCGAGCACGGCCTTGTGGGATACGCTCGAGCCGATCGTCGACACGATGCCCTCGCCGACCCGGGCGAGGATCGTATCCTCCCCCGCCCCGCCCACCAGGCGGTTGATGTTGGCCCGTACCGTCACGCGCGCAATGGCAATGAGCTGGATCCCGTCCTTGGCCATGGCCGCGACTTTCGGCGTGTTGATCACCTTCGGGTTGACCGACACCTTCACGGCCTCCAGCACGTCGCGCCCGGCGAGGTCGATCGCCGCCGCCTGCTGGAACGGCAGCTCGATGTTCGCTTTGTCGGCGCTGATCAGCGCCTTCACGACCCGGTCGACATGGCCGCCGGCGAGGTAATGGGCCTCCAGCTGCTTGGTACTCAGGTTCAGCCCTGCCTTGGTCGCCGCGATCAGGGGCCGGACCACCGCGGCGGGGCTCACCTTGCGCAGCCGCATCCCGATGAGGTCGCCCAGGCCCACGCGTACGCCGGCGAAGACAGCCTCGATCCAGAGTCGGACCGGGACAGCCCACAGGATGATCAGGATCAGCAGGGCGACGCCGATCAATAGGAGAGGGGTCACCACGACCATGCCTTCAGGCATTTCCAAAACCTCGTTGTTGAGAGACGGCCAGGCCCGCGGCCCGACCTGCATTCACCTTCGGCTCGGTAGATACGACGCGATCACCGGGGGCGCAACGTCCCGCGCCTTGCCGCATCCGCTAACGTGGCGGTGCGTCGCGCCGACGGCATAAGGTGGGGACGGAGCAGCATCGTCACGCCCGTCCGGCGGGCTCCGGCGTTTCCATGGCACGCACCACGTGGCGGTATCCCTCCGCGCGCACGATCTCGATCGGCGTGCCCGAGGTTAGCCACCCTTCTTCGGCCACGATGTCGACGCGCTCGCCGTCGAACCGGCCCACCCCGGCGGGACGGAGGTCGGTAACCGCGATGCCACGACGCCCGACGAGCTCGCCCCGAACAGTGGCTGACAGGTACCCGGTCTCGCGACCGGTGACCTCGCCCAGCATGATCCCCGAGCGGTACAGCCGCATGTTCTTCGGCAACGTCCGCATGATCACCCAGCCCGTGACCAGCACGATGAGCATGCTCGCCGACAGCACCATGGCGGCGTTGGTGTAGTCGACCAGCGTCGACATGCTGCCGATCATGCTCAGGTATATGCTGGCCAGGATCCCGCCGATCCCCAGGACCCCGAACACGCCGAACCCGGGCACGACGAAGATCTCGATCGCCAGCAGGACCACTCCGATGCTGAGCAGGATGAGCTCTTCCCAGCCGGCGAGCCCGACCAGGTAGTGCCCGCCGAAGAAGAGAGCCAGCGCGACGCCGCCGGCCACTCCGGCAGCTCCGAACGCGGGCGTCTTGATCTCGATCAGGAGTCCGAGGAAGCCGATCGACAGGAGCAGGGGCGCGACCAGGGGGTTCGTGATGAACCGGACCACCCCCTCCGCCCAGTTCGGGCTCGTCTCCACGACCCGGTCCGCGGAGATCCCCAGGCGCTCCAGCAGGGCCGCGAAGTCCGCCACGGTCTCGGCATAGCCGATCTCTTCGGCCTCCCGGGCGGTGAGGGTCAACAGCCGCCCCGCCTCCACCACGCCGTCCACCGCGATGCTCTCGTCGACCATGGCCTCCGCGATCCGTGGATCTAGGCCGCGTCGCTCCGCCAGACCACGCATCTCGGCCCGCATCGCGCTCACGATTTTCTCTGGCGCGGTCTCCCCTTCCCCGGTGACCGGAGTCGCAGCCCCGATGACGGCGCCCGGTCGCATGTAGACGCGGTCTGTGGCCAGGGCGACCATGGCGCCCGCCGAGAACGCGTGCGGGTTCACCAGGGCGTACGTCGGCAGGCCCGCGTCCTGTAGCGATGCGACGATGCGCTGCGCGGCGTCCACTCGGCCACCTGGCGTGTCGATGTCCAGGATCACGGCCACGGCCTCCGCCGCTCTCGCCTCCGCCAGGCTACGCTCGATGAAGGGGGCGAGACCCAGCTCGATGACCCCGGAAACGGGAACACGATACACCGCCACGCCGTCCTCCGGCGCGGCGACCTCACCGGCGCAACCGCCGGAGCCGGCGATGAACGAGACCAACGCGCCGACACCCAGCATACTCCGGAGCCAGACCCGTCGCTTGCTCATCGGTCCTCCACCAGCTGTATCGCGTAGTAGGCTCGCTGGATCGCCCGCATGTGGTCCTCCTCGTCCATGGCCCGACCCGCCCTGTCCGCAAGGCGCCTGGCCCGAGTCAACAAACGAAGGTGGAGCCCGGCCTCCGCGGCGGATTCCGCCCTGGCGACGGCCGATTTCGCGTCCGCCACCAACGTCCTGGCCACGTATCGCGGAGTCGTCTCCACCAGCTCGGACACGGCCAGCACAGTATGGTACACCCGTTCCTCGTTGCTGGTTGCGGCATCGGCCCGGTCCAGCTGCCTACGGGCGTCGGCCAGGCGCTCCCGGACCGTCGGGAGCTCCAGATGCAGGAGCATCCGGTCCGCGGTGGAGAGCCAGTCTTCGAGCCGCGACCGCACGACCCTCCAGTCCTCCTCCGGCACGCCGGCCGCAAGCAATGGCACGGCGAGGGCCGCGGCGCCGCGACGATGGTCCGCCCCGTGACCATCCAGGGAATTTGTGCCCCGGGTCCAGAGCTCCCTGATCTGGATCATGCGAGCGCGGTTCTCCAGGCCGGCGGCGGAGGCTGTATTCAGGAGCTCGGCCATGCCGGGGAGGGCGGCGGCGGACCGATCGATGGCTTCGGCCTCGAGCAGCTCGGCCAGGATGTCGGGTCGGGTAGGATCATCGCCGCATGCGGCGAACAGCATGGCCAGGGCGGCGAGCGCCAGCGGCATCGAGAAGTGCGACCTGTGTGACACGGCCCGCCTTCGGAGAATTTGAACGTGCCGGAAAGCTACATTCCCGGACGATCACCGGGCAAGCCGTCCGCACTTGACCCGCGCTCCGAGCGTTCCATAGGTTCCCCCCTGTTCTGACGGAGGACGCGCCCCCGGCCTGGCCCGGCGGCGCGTCGTGCTTTTCGGCGATACAGTCTCGACTTACTGGAGGAGCGAACATGGCGGAAGCCACCGCGACAGAAACGCAGGCCGCGCAGAAGACGCTGGTACATTTCAAGGTGAGCGATGGTGTGGGGATCCTGACGCTCGACGATCCGCCGGCCAACACGTACACGTACGAGATGATGCGCCAGCTCGACGACGCCATCCTGCGCGCCAGGATGCGGGACGACGTCCACGTGATCCTCTTGACGGGTCAGGGCGAGAAGTTCTTTTCGGCGGGCGCGAACATCCAGATGCTCGACGAAGTGACGGCCGGGTTCAAGTACTGTTTCTGCCTGCACGCCAACGAGACGCTTCAGCGACTGGAGCAGACGCCCAAGCTGGTCATCGCGGCGCTGAACGGACACACCGTGGGTGGCGGCCTCGAGATCGCCATGGCCGCGGACATCCGGATCGCGCGGAAGAGCGGCGGCAAGATCGGCTTGCCGGAGATCAACCTCGGCGTCCTGCCCGGCACCGGCGGCACGCAGCGCCTGGCGCGGATCGTAGGGAAGTCGAAGGCTATCGAGATGATGGTGAACGGCACCACGTTCGACTTCGACGAGGCCCTGCAGTACGGGCTCATCAACGAGCTGTGGGAGACCGAGGACGCCGGGGAATTCATGGACCGGGTCATGGACTACGCACGGTCGTTCACTCCGCCGAACCGGGCGGCCAAGGCGGCTGGCTTCATCAAGCGCGCCGTCCAGACGGGTTGGGAGCTGCCGCTGGCGGAAGCGCTGGCCGTGGAGCGCGAGCTCCAGCAGCAGCTGTTCCAGAGCGAGGATGCCAGGGAAGGCATCGGCAGCTATCTGGAGAAGCGCAAGGCCCAGTTCAAGGGGCGATAGCGCCAGGACGAACTCTCATTTCACGAACCCTAGCCAATGGCCTCGACAGAAACAGGCTCTCGTCGCCTCGCGCCGGACCAGCTCTTCATAGGCGGCGAATGGATCGATGCGGAGGACGGCGGCCGCTTCGAGAGCTGGAACCCCGCCACCGGTGAAGTCATCGCCGAGGTCGCGGAAGCGCGGGCCGCCGACGTGGACAAGGCGGTGTCCGCGGCCCGCGCAGCCTTCGCGGAGGACGCCGAATGGCGGAAAATGGACGCCATGGACCGCGGTGAGCTGGTCGCTCGCCTGGGTCGCGCGATCCAGGACCGGGGCGAGGCGCTCGCCGAGCTGGAGACCCTGGACACCGGCAAGCCGATCCGGGAGGCCGGCATCGACATCCGGCAGAGCGTGGACACTTGCCGCTACTACGCAGGCTGGGCGACGAAGCTGGAAGGCGAAACGATTCCGGTTCGGACGCGCGTCCTGAACTACACGCTTCGCGAACCGCTCGGCGTGGTCGGAGCAATCGTCCCGTGGAACTTCCCGCTCCTGCTGGCGATCCGGAAGGTGGCGCCGGCGCTGGCCTGTGGGAACACCGTAATCCTCAAGCCCGCGGAGCAGACGCCCCTCACGGCGCTCGAGCTGGGGGCGCTGGCCGCCGAAGTCGGGTTCCCGCCGGGCGTGCTCAATGTGGTGCCCGGCTTCGGTGAGACGGCTGGCGCGGCGCTCGTCGCACACCGCGGCGTGGACAAGATCGCCTTCACCGGCTCGACGGACGTGGGCAAGGCCATCATGAAAGAAGCGGCGTCATCGCTGAAGCCGGTCTCCCTGGAGCTGGGTGGCAAATCACCGAACATCGTGTTCGAGGACGCCGACCTGGACGCGGCGGTCCGGGGAGCGTTCAACGGCATCTTCTACAACGCCGGGCAGTGCTGCACCGCGGGCTCTCGCCTCCTTGTCCAGGAATCGATCCACGACCGGCTCATGGAGGGGCTCGTCGAGCGCGTGGGCCGACTCCAGCCGGGCGACCCGCTGGAGCCGAAGCGGCGCTACGGTCCGGTCATCTCGGAGGCGCAGCTCGAGCGCATCCTGGGATTCATCCGCAAGGGTCGCGAAGAGGGCGCGACGCTGCTGACTGGAGGCGGACGGGTGGAGAACGCTGGCGCCGGCTACTGGCTCGAGCCCACGATCTTCGATCGGGTCCAGCCGGACTCGGTCATCGCCCAGGAGGAGATCTTCGGCCCGGTTCTGGCCGCCATGACGTTTGCCGACGAAGAGGAGGCGGTGGAGCTGGCCAACCGTACCATCTACGGCCTGGCGGCCGCCGTCTGGACGTCCGACGTCAAGCGCGCCCATCGGGTCGCGGCGCGCCTCCAGGCCGGCACCGTCTGGGTCAATACCTACCACCCGATGGACACGGCCTCCCCGTTCGGTGGCTACAAGCAGTCCGGCCACGGTCGGGAGCTGGGCAAGCACGCCCTCGAGCTCTACACCCAGGTGAAGAGCGTGTGGGTCGACCTCCACTGACGCGAGACGATCGGCGGCAGCGATGAATGAAGCCGTGATCCTCGACGCCGTCCGGACACCGGTCGGCCGGCACGGCGGCGCGCTGGCGAGCCTGCGTCCCGACGATCTGGGCGCGGTCGCGCTCCGGGCCGCGGTCGCGCGCACGGGCATCGACCCGGTCGCGATCGAGGATGTGATCCTGGGGTGCGCGAACCAGGCCGGCGAGGACAACCGGAACGTCGCACGGATGTCGGCCCTGCTGGCCGGGTTCCCGGTCGAGGTGGCCGGCCAGACCGTGAACCGGCTATGCGGGTCGGGCCTGCAGGCCGTGAACACCGCCTGTCAGGCCGTCCTCGCCGGCGATGGGCACGTCTTCGTGGCCGGCGGCGTCGAGTCGATGAGCCGAGCGCCATGGGTCATGCTGAAGCCCGATTCGCCCTGGCCGCGCGGCGCGCCGGACACGGCGGATACGGTGCTCGGCTGGCGATTCGTCAATCCGTCCTTCCCGGACCACTGGACCGTCGGCCTTGGCGTGACGGCGGAGAACGTTGCCGAGCTGAATGGGATCGGCCGGGACGCTCAGGATCGGTTCGCTCTGGACAGTCAGCAGAAGGCCGCGGCGGCGATCGAAGGCGGGCGGTTCGCGGCCGAGATCGTCCCCGTCGAAGTACCGTCCCGGCGAGGGGAGGCCCTCGTGGTCGACCGGGACGAGCATCCTCGCCCGGAGACCACCATGGAGGCGCTCGAACGGTTGCGACCGGTCTTCCGACAGGGCGGCACCGTCACGGCTGGCAATGCCTCCGGCCTCAATGATGGGGCGGCGGCGCTCCTCGTCACGTCCGACGCGGCAGCCCGGTCCGCGGGGCTCCGGCCTATCGCTCGCTATATCGGCAGCGCGGTCGTCGGTGTCGCCCCGGACACCATGGGCCTCGGACCGGTCCCGGCGACGCGCAGGGTGCTGGACCGGGCCGGGCTCGACATTGCCGACGTGGACCTCGTCGAGCTGAACGAGGCGTTCGCGGCGCAGAGCCTGGCGTGTATCGATGAGCTGGGTCTCGACCCGGCCAAGGTGAACGTCAACGGCGGCGCCATCGCGCTGGGGCACCCGCTCGGCTGCTCCGGCGCCCGGATCCTGACGACGCTGATCCACGAGCTGAGACGACGGGGCGGCGGGATCGGCCTGGCGACCATGTGTATCGGCGTGGGTCAGGGCATCGCGACCCTGGTGAGCGTGGAGGACCCTGGATGAACCGATCCGACACCATTCTGATCGAGCGTGACGCGCACCTGGGCTGGATCCGCATCAATCGTCCGGAACGACTGAACGCCTTCGCGGACGACATGCGGGATCGCCTGGATGGGGCGCTGGCCGAGCTCGACGACGACGCCGAGATCCGGTGCGTAGCGATCATCGGCGTGGGCAGGTCCTTCTCCACGGGCGGCGACGTCCAGAAACTGTCCGAGCTCACGGCCAGCCGGAACACGTCGCACTTCGACACGCTGGTCAGGACGGGCATCCGTGTGGTCAAGCGCATCGATGCGATGCGCAAACCGGTCATCGCCGCGGTGAATGGCGCGGCCGCCGGCGCGGGCGCTTCCCTTGCCCTGGCCTGCGACATCCGTATCGCCAGCCAGAACGCGTCGATCGGGCTGACCTTCACCCGGATCGGCCTACACCCCGACTGGGGCGCGGCGTACTTCCTTCCTCGCCTCATCGGCTCGGCGCTCGCCGCCGAGCTCATCTTCACGGGCGGGATGATCAACGCCAGACGCGCCGAGCGGCTCGGGCTCTTCAACAATGTGGTGCCCGCGGACGAGCTCGAAGGCGCCGTCCGCGGCCTCGCGGGCCAGATCGCCGGCGGCCCCCCAGCCGTGATCGCCGATGCGAAGCGCACGCTGCGACGCAGCCTGGCGGCCGATCTCGATGAGATCCTGGAGATGGAGGCGAAGGCGCAGATCCGGGCGTTCGAATCCCCCGATAGCAACGAAGGGGTCCGGGCCTTCCTCGAGAAGCGCGCTCCCCGCTTCGGGCGCGGCTGATCGTGTCCGAGGCCGACTTCCAGCGCATCGTCGTGGTCGGCGCCGGCACCATGGGCCACGGCATCGCCCAGGTCGCCGCCATGGCTGGATCGGACGTGATCCTGATGGATCGCACCTCCGAGCTCGTGGCCGGGGGCATCGACCGGGTCCGGGTGAACCTCGACGCGGGCGTGGATCGCGGCAAGGTGGACGCCGGGCTCCGATCCGCCACCCTCGCGCGAATCACCGGTGGTACCGACCCGGCTACCGCCGTGCGCGATGCCGACCTGTGCATCGAGGCGGTGCCGGAGCGCATCGAGCTCAAGCGCGCAGTGTTCGAGACGCTGGAAGCGCACGCTCCTGCGCACGCGATCCTGGCCACCAACACATCGAGCCTGAGCATCACCGAGATCCAGGCCGGCGTGCGCCAGCCGGGCCGCGTGGTCGGGCTCCATTTCTTCAACCCGGTGCACATCATGCGACTGGTGGAAGTGGTGCGCGGGCAGCATACGGCCGCGGACGTGGTTGCAGCCGGGGTGGCGTTCGCCCGACATATCGGGAAGGAGCCCATCGTGGTCAACGATGCCCCGGGCTTCGCATCATCCCGTCTGGGTATCGCCCTCGGCCTCGAAGCGATGCGGATGGTCGAAGAAGGCGTGGCGACGCCGGCAGACATCGATACCGCCATGACCCTCGGCTACCGACACCCCATGGGACCGCTCCGCCTCACCGACCTCGTGGGCCTCGACGTTCGACTCGACATAGCCGAATACCTCCACCGGACGCTCGGTGGCGAGCGATTCCGGCCGCCCGGAATCCTCAAGGAGAAGGTGGCGCGAGGCGAGCTGGGCAAGAAGTCAGGACGAGGGTTCTTCGACTGGGAGGACTGATGGAGTTTCGCTCGCTGCGGGTAGACGTTCGGGATCGGATCGCTACCCTCACCATCGACCGACCCGAGAAGCGAAACGCGCTGAGCGCCGAGGTTCGGCGGGAGCTGATCGCGGCGCTGGACCAGCAGGTCGCCGATGACCGGGTACGCGTCATCATCCTGACGGGCGCGGGGGAGAAGGCGTTCGTCGCCGGCGCGGACATCTCCGAGTTCGCCGGCCGGTCCCCCCTCGAACAACGGGCCGCCATGGAAGGGCGGCGCGTGTTCGACGTCGTGGCCGAATGCCCGAAGCCGACGATCGCTGCCATCAACGGCGTCGCTCTCGGCGGCGGGTGCGAGCTGGCACTCGCGTGCGACCTGCGGATCGCCGCCCGATCCGCTCGACTGGGTCAGCCGGAGGTCAAGCTCGGTCTTCTGCCGGGTGGCGGCGGGACACAACGGTTACCGAGACTGGTGGGCGCCGGTAGAGCCCTGCGCCTCATCATGACCGGCGAGATCATTGACGCGGCAGAGGCCGAGCGGATAGGTCTCGTGGACCAGGTGGTGGACGACGGCGCCCTGGAGGGGCAGGCCCGCGAGCTGGCCAGCCGTCTCGCCGCTCAATCACCCGTGGCGCTCCGGCTGATCAAGACCGCCGCCCGGGCCGCGGCGGAGATGCCTCTACCTGCCGGGCTCGCGTTCGAGCGAGAGCTGTTCATCACCGCCTTCGGTAGCGAAGACCGCCAGGAAGGCGTGACGGCGTTCCTCGAGAAGCGACAGCCGGATTTCCAGGGAACGTAGCGAACAAGACGACGCTGGAGGTCGCAGTGAAGAACCCCTTCGGGGACGACGCCCCGCAGCCCCCGCGACTCCGGAACCCGTTCGGAAGTGAGCCGGGCGATGCGCCAGACGATGACCCCGCGGCCCGCATCGAGCATGCCTGCGCCCGGATCCGTCGCATGAAGGCTCTGGTAGGTGCGGATGGCCTGCCTCCGTCGGCGAACCGGGAGCTACTGGATCATATCGCGACCGCGCTGGAGGCCGCCGCCCGCGCGATCCGCGATACACGCTGCCGCCCGCGCCCGCTGTCGCGCTCCGCCACCCGCACGTAGCTGACGGCGTCAGGTGGCGTCGGCGACCTCCACGTCGGCGGCGGGCGGCGGGCGGTGGATGTTCAACTCCTCGGCCTCCTCGTCCACCTCGTCCTCGCCCTCCTCGTACAAACGCTTGGGCGTGCGACTGAGCAGGCGCACCATCAGGACGCGCTGGGCACGCAGGTCGTGACCCATGTCCACCAGGAGCCGTACCAGATCCCCACCCCCCCACAACACCACCGCGAGCACCGCCGTTCGGGCAGTCTCGCCCAGCAAGCCCGGGAGAGCGGCCGTGCCAGCGAGGCGGATCCCCGCCACGAACTCCGCCGCCAGCGCCACGAAGATGAAGACCGCCGCAGCCTTGAACAGCGTCGCGACCCACCGTAACCCCGTATACGGCTCCAGGTCACTGCTGCGAATCGCGCCCGGCCGCCTGGCCTGGGAGGTGTCCTCTTCCATGAATCGCCTCGTTATGGTTCCGGTACGGCCGGCGCCAGGTGCACGTTCGGGGCCAGTGCGGCCAGGGAAGTGCCGCGCCACCCCTGGAACGCAACGAGCCCCCCGCGCCAGCACCGCGGGGGGCTCGTTACCCGTGTCAGAACCGTTCGAGCTCAGTCGGCCGGATAGACCGACACCTGCTTGCGATCCCTGCCGCGACGCTCGAACGCCACGACGCCGTCGATCAGCGCGAACAGCGTGTCATCCCGCCCCCGACCCACGTTCTGGCCAGGGTGGAACTTCGTGCCGCGCTGACGTACCAGGATGTTGCCCGCGATGACCATCTCGCCGCCATACCGCTTCACGCCCAGGTACTGCGGGTTGGAATCCCGGCCGTTGCGGGTCGAGCCGACGCCCTTCTTATGTGCCATGGTCTGCCTCCCCTCAACCGGCCTGGATCTCGTCGATCCGGACCGTCGTGTACTTCTGCCGATGCCCCTGCTTGCGACGGTAGTTCTTTCGACGCTTCCACTTGAACACGATGATCTTTCGATCCTTCCCGTGCTCCACGACCTCGCCCGTAACCGTCACGCCGGACACCGTCGGTGCGCCGACCTGCACGCCGTCGTCCGTGGACGCCACCAGCACGTCGTCGAAGACCACACCCTCGCCGACATCCGCCTTCAGCGACGGCACCTTGATCGTCTTGCCGGGCTCTGCCCGAAACTGTTTCCCGCCCGTGCGGATGATCGCGTACATGGCTCTTTTCGTTCCGGTTAAAGACTGTGAAATTTGGCGGCAGTGGGTCGATACGTCAAGAGCGTACGGCTCGTCCTCCTACACCGAATACCGCGCCGTCACATCGGTTTGGGCGGGGCCGCTCAGGAGCCGGAACTCGTCGGCCTTCATCAGGGGATCGTCGCGCAGGTCGAGGTTCAGACGCAGTCGCGCGGCCATGCGACGGATGAACTCCGGCTCCCCCTCGATGATGTGGAGAGCCACCTGGGGGTGTACGCGGACGGCGAGGCGGCGGTCATCGCCATTGACGGCGGCTCGGTGCAGCGCGCGTTCGATCCGCCGCACCACGGTCTCGGCCGTGAAGACGCGGCCTGCGCCGTCGCAGTGGGCGCAGGGCTCCGTAAGGGAATAATACAGGCTGGGCCGGACGCGCTGTCGCGTCATCTCGATGAGGCCCAGTTCAGAGACGGCGAACGCGCGCGTGCGCGCACGATCGCGGTTCAGATACGTCCTGAGCTCCTGGAGGACTCGGTCCTGATTCGACTTGGTATCCATGTCGATGAAATCGACGACAATGATCCCCCCGATATCGCGGAGCCGCAGCTGCCGGGCGACCTCGCGGGCGGCGTCCAGGTTGGTCCGCAGAATGGTCTTTTCCGGGTCCTTCCTGCCCGTGTAGCGGCCCGTGTTCACGTCTACCGACACGAGCGCCTCGGTGGGCTCAATGATGAGGTAGCCGCCGGACGGGAGGTCGACGCGACGCTGGAATGCGTCGCGGATCGTCTCCTCGACCCCGTACTTGTCGAACAGCGGAAGCGGGTCCTTGTGCAGATGAACCCGCGTCATGAGGTCGGGATCGATCCCGTCGAGGTAGCGCTTGATCTCGCCGTGGATCGACTCGCTGTCCACGGTCAGCGAGTCGACCTTGTTCGTGAAGATGTCGCGAATGATGCCGCGGGTCAGGTCGGCCTCGCGGTGCACCAGGGCCGGGGCCTTGACGCTCTTGGCCTTTTTCTGGATCTGCTTCCAGTTGTCCAGGAGCGTCTTGAGCTCGCGCTTGAACAGCTCCGGCGTCAGCTCTTCACCGGCAGTCCGGATGATCAGCCCGCCCGCATCCGTGGGAAGGTTCTCCCTGGCCATCTTCCGGAGCCTGGCCCGCTCCTCCCGGTCATCGATCTTCCGGCTCACGCCCACGTGATCCGATTGGGGCATGTGAACCAGGAACCGTCCGGGCAGGGAGATCTGGGTCGTGACCCGGGGCCCCTTCGTCGAGATGGCTTCCTTGGTGATCTGGACCAGCAGCTTCTGGCCCTTTTTCACGACGTCCTGAATGGGAGGATAGGTCCGACGGTTGCCTCCGCCGTTCCCGTTGCCGTTCTCGCCGTCCTCGTCGTCGTCCTCCTCGGCCAGGTCGGACGCGTGGAGGAAGGCGGCCTTCTCAGTCCCGACGTCGACGAACGCCGCCTGGATGCCCGGGAGCACCGCCTGGACTTCGCCCAGGTAGATGTCGCCGACCATCCGGCCGGCATCGGGGCGTTCCACCAGGAACTCGACGAGGACGTCGTCCTCGAGAATCGCCACGCGCGCTTCCTGCGGCGTGGATGAGATCAGGATTTCTCGCTTCATGACTCACGGTCTCATCTCCCGTCGATGGCCTGGTCGAATAGCTGGCGCGCGATCACCATCTTCTGGATCTCGTTCGTGCCCTCGCCGATCTGGCAGATCTTGGCGTCACGCATGTGGCGTTCGACGGGATAGGCGTTCGTGTAACCCTGTCCGCCCAGGAGCTGGACGCCCCGGGTGGTGATGTCCATTGCGGCGTCGCTCGCGAACAGCTTGGCCATGGAGGCCTCGCCGGTGTACGAGCGGCCCGACTGTTTCAGCCATGCGGCATGATAGACCAGATGCCGCGCGGCCTGAATCCGAGTGGCCATTTCGGCCAGTTGAAACTGTATACCCTGGAGTTCGCTCAAGGGTTTTCCGAACTGCTCGCGCTGTTGAACGAAGGCCAGGGCAGTATCGAGCGCGCCCTGTGCCAGGCCCAGGGAGAGGGCACCTACTCCGATCCTGCCCGAGTCCAGCGTCTTCATGAAGTTGGCGAAGCCCTGGCCCTCCTCGCCAAGTCGGTTCCCGGCGGGAACCTCCACGTCTTCGAGGATGAGTTCGCGCGTGTCGGACGCGCGCCAACCCATCTTGTCCTCCTTCTTGGCCGCGCGCACACCCGTCATGAAGGGCTCGAGCTCGGCGGCGTGCCCCGTTCCGACACGTTCCGCCTCGTCCCGGTCCGTGGTTTCCTTCGTGACGATGAAGCTCGTAATGCCGCGCGTCCCCTTCTCGCGGTCCGTCACGGCCGTGACGACGAAGACCTCCCCGACGCCGGCGTGCGTGATGAAGATCTTGCTGCCGTTCAGCCGATAGTGTCCGTTCTCTCGCCTCGCGGTGGTGCGTGTAGCGGCGGCGTCAGACCCGGCCGCGGGCTCGGTCAGCCCGAAGCCGCCCAGGACGCGGCCGCTGGCCAGGAGCGGCACGTACCGGCGTTTCTGATCCTCCGTGCCGAAGTTCACGATCGGTGACATGCCGAGCGTCGAATGGGCGCTCACGGTGATGGCGTGGCTGGCGTCGACCCGAGCCAGCTCCTCGATCGCAAGGATGTAGCTGAGGTAGTCCCGACCGAGACCCCCGTAGTCCTCTGGCACGTCGATCCCGAACCAGCCACGACTCGCCATCTTCGCGACGTTGTCCCAGGGAAACCGGCTCTGCTCGTCGAGCTCTCGGGCGACGGGACGGATTTCGCTCTCGGCGAACTCCCGGACCTCCGCGCGAAAGGCTTCGTGTTCGGTTGTCAGGTACGGTTGCATGTAGGCTTCGAGTCTGCCGCCCGATCACCGCTGGCGTCCGTCGCCGGCGCTGCGGTCCATGGAAAAGGTACGGAGGGCGATAGCGGAACGGAAGTCGGTAGGGGTGGGGGTGGCCGCGGCGAGCGCTCGCCACCGCCCGTTGTTCAGGCCGGCGACCCCCGACGTTTCCGGGGCGCCGGCCACCCGGGCAGGAGTCGGCGGTCATCCGGAAGGCAGCGGTCGCAGCGACCGCACCGCCAGGGCGCGGACTCTCCGAAGTACTCGAGCACGTACTTGCGTCGGCACCCAGCCTGGTAGGCGTACGCCTGCATGCGGCGCAGCTTCTCCAGATCGTGCCTGTGCTTCAGCTTCTCCCGCTCCCAGTCGATCCCGTGGCCCGGCCCGTCGAAACCTTCGAGGAGAATGTAGCGCGCCCCGATCCCGCGTGGCCGCCAGTCGATGAGGCCCAGCGCCCGGAGGCGTTCCAGCGCACGGGCCCGGTCGGATGTCGGCATGGCGGGCAGCACGGATTCCGGTGGCATCGGCGACCACCGGTGCGCCTGGCCGGGATCCAGCGAAGCCCGCACCGCTTCCAGTAGAAGGCGGGCATCCGGCTCCGTGGCCAGCGCGGTCCTGCCCCGAGACTCCGAAGCGATCACGCGGATCCATGCGCCGGTCGTCGCTGCGCCATCCCGCTCGACGGCACGATTCGCCGCCATCAAGCGGAGTACTGCATCGAGGCGCTGCGCCCCGCCCGCCAGACGGGTAGCCTGGCGGAAGAGCTCACCATGGAGGAGGACAGCCCGGACGCCGCCCGGTGCCATGTCGACGTTGGCCGCAGCGGCCATCTCAAGGAGCGACCCCACGGCTTCGGTGGTCTTCCGATCGGGGTGGGCCTGCTCCAGCAGGAACTCGTGGGTGAAGCGGTCTGCGTACGCATGGATCAGGGCGCAATCCGCGTCCTGACGATCCCGACCCGCCCGACCCGCCTCCTGGTAATAGTCCTCCAGCGTAGAAGGCGTGTTGTAATGGACCACCAGCCGCACGTCGGGCTTGTCGATCCCCATGCCGAACGCGTTGGTCGCGACGACCACGCGGATCCCGCCGCCCATGAACGCGTCCTGCATCCGCTGGCGCTCGTCCGCACCGATGCCGGCATGATAACCGCCGGACCGGATCCCGTTGCGATTCAGGAAATGCGCGATGGCATCCACGCTCTTGCGCGTGGTAGCGTACACGATGGCGCTGCCGTCTCCCCCGCCCCGTTTCCGATCACCGAGCAGCCGGACCAACAGACCATCCTTCTCCTCGTCGTTCCTGGCGGCGAGCACGTGCCAGCGGAGGTTCGGCCGATCGAACCCTTTCGCAACGAGCGTCGGGTCACGCAGCCTGACATGCCGCTGGATGTCCACCCGCACTTCGGGCGTCGCGGTCGCCGTCAGCGCCATCGTAGGGCAGTCGAGCTGGTCGCGCACATCGCCCAGGCGCATGTAGCTCGGCCGGAAGTCGTGGCCCCACTGGCTGATGCAATGGGCTTCGTCCACGACGAACAACGAGACCCGCATCCGCTCCAACCGCTCGGCGAACGGCCTGCTGCCGAACCGTTCCGGCGCGACGTACAACATCCGGACGTCGCCGGCCGCGACCGCGTCGAGGCGACGCCGGACCTCGTCGGACTCCAGCGTAGAGTTGACGAACGTCGCGGTCAGCCCGGCACGTTCCAGGTTGTCGACCTGATCCTTCATCAGCGAGATGAGTGGGCTGACGACCACGGTCACGCCATCGACCACCTGCGCGGGAATCTGGAAGCAGAGACTCTTGCCGCCGCCCGTCGGCATCAGCACCAGGACGTCCCGTCCCGCCAGGATCGAGCGCACCGCAGCGTCCTGCCCGGGACGGAAGTCGTCGAAGCCGAAGTGGCGAGCAAGGACCTTCCGTGCGGCCTCGAATCTCGGCTCGCCGTCGGTCGGTGGCGGGCCGACGGTTGACTGACGCACGCGCGAGGGCGCCTGCGGGCGAGCCGCGGACGTACCTATGTCCGGTGTGCCTGTGCGGCGGAAGATCTCGTCCATGCCGCGAGAATGGCGGGTGATGCGGGGCACGGGAATGGCATGATGGGACGCGGAGACCCGCGCTCGTAGCGGGCCGGTCGCCGCGTGCGCGGCGAGGATCCGGAGGGCCTGGACTGATCCCTCACGCAAGGGAGCGATGCGCGCTGCCGGCGCGGTACCGAACCTACTGACGGGGCTGAGAATCGTCCTGTTGCCGGTACTCATCCACCTGCTCGCCCGGGACCCGAGCGGGGAACCCACCGCCTGGTTGGTCCCGGCCGAGCGCACGTGGGCCGCCTTCGTTCTCCTGGTCATGGGCGCCACGGACGCGCTGGATGGCTGGGCGGCGCGGAGACTCGGGGCGATCAGCCGGCTCGGAAGCCTGGCGGACGCCGTCGCCGATCGACTGGTCCTTCTCGTGCCGCTCCTGTTCGTCGCGCTGACGGAGCCAGCGGGCCTGCCGAGGGTGCCGCTGTGGCTCCCGCTCTGGCTCGTGGCCCTCGACATTGCGGGCGGCTCGGCCTGGCTGGTCGCCAGGCGCAGGCGCGGGGCCGCTGTCCCCTCTCAGCACAACATGCCCGGTCGGGTCGCGATCTGGGTCCTGTTCGCACTGCTGCTCTGGATCATCCTCGGCCTGCCCGAACGCGGCGTGCTGGTGCTGGGTATCGCCGGGCTCGGCCTGGCGACCACCTCGACCATCATCTACATCCGCCGCTGGCTGGGAGCCGCCGATCTGGACGGGCGATCGGCGGCGGATTAGGATCAGGAACGGGGTCTTTCGACAGGAGCTTTGCCATGCCTACGTACGAGTATCGCTGCCGGGACTGCGACGAGACCTTCGAGGTGCCACAGCGGATGGAGGACCACGATTCGGGAGGCGCCCGGTGCCCGAGCTGCGGGAGTGAGGACGTGGAACAGCTATTCAGCGCGTTCTTCGCGAAGACGAGCCGAAAGAGCTGACGCTGGCGGGTTTCCGCCGCCTCGCACCGTTGCTGCGGGCGACTCGCTCGCCATTAGCCTCCGGACGGCGTCGGCCTCCGTGGTGATGGCCCGTCGCTCCTCGCCCAGCCGGGTCCGCGCGACCTGACGCCCGCGCGCAGCGCGGGCGCCGGGTCCAGCGTCAAAGCCTGCCCTGCTCTTCGAACCCCGTCAACCCGGTGCTCGTCGTGATCGTCTCGAGACCGTGCCCTCCGGGTCCTCGCTCCGTTCGCCACAGCATGAACGAGAACAACAGGCCCAAGGAGGCCAGCGCCGTGAAGATCCACATGCCGGGCGCGTAGCCTTCCGGGTTCTCCGGGCTTGCCTGGAACAGGTCGTTCGTGAAGCCGATGAGCCACGGGATCACGGCCATCCCCGCCTGCTGGCAGAGCGTCATGAGGGCGTAGCCCGTGCCCAACCGACGCTGCTCCACGATATAGGCCACCGAAGGCCACATGACCGCCGGGATGAGGGAGAACACCACCCCCAGAAGGAGCATGACGACCAGGAGGGTGACTGGAATCTCGGCGGCGCCAAGGAACGGCAGCCTCAGGAGCACGTCCGGTCCGGGCGGCGCATACGTCACCACCAGGAACAGAGGCAGCAGGACGAAAGACCCGACCGCCATGAAGAAGGAGCGTCGGCCTATCTTGTCCACCATCAGTCCGAAGATCGGCGTGGCGACCATAGCGGCCAGCGGCAGCATGCTGTTGAGCAGACCCGCTGCCTCGCGCTCCAGCCCGTGGGCCTGCTGGAAGTAGTAGATGGCGAACGCGCGGAACGGGAAGACCGTGGAGTAGAAGACCACACAGAGCGCCACGATGTACCAGTACGAGGCGCTGAAGGAGTACATCCCCTTCCTGTCGAGCTTCTCCGTCTCGACCGCCTCCCCCAGGCTGTAACGTCCCTCCGCGCGCCGTTCCATGAACCAGTACAACAGCGCCCCGGCCACGGACACGCCGGCGATCCCGGTGGCCAGCCAGAGCGGGTCCTGCCAGTTCTGATAGAGAGGGCGCGCCCAGCCAGGGGACCAGTCCGCCGAGGCGGACCCGAGCCGCGCGATCATCAGGTTGATCCCGAACGCGAAGCTCAACTCCTTCCCCTTGAACCACTTGGCCAGCGCGGTGGTCACCGCCACGATGAGCGGCTCCGCCCCGACGCCCAGGAAGAACCTCCCCGCCAGCATGACCCCGAAATGGGATGATACCGCGGTGAGGAACGCGGCCCCCAGGCAGATCAGGGCGAAGAGCGTGATGGACTTCTTCGTGCCCCATCGGTCGATGATGTAGCCGCCCACGAGGAGGACCAGGACGGCCGCCACGCTGTATACCGAGTAGAGCAGCCCGAGCTGCTGGTCCGTGAAGCCGAGCTGCGTCGAGAGAAGGTCGAAGACCGGCGCGGCCGAGTCGTAGACGTAGTAGTTCCCGAACATGGCCAGGCTGATGAACACGAGCACCGTCCACCGGTAGAGCGGACTCGGCTCGGGCAATCTCACGTCGTCATGGGTCGCCATGCGGTCCTCGTTGCGGGTTGCTGACGGAATGGCACAGGACTGACCCGAGTATGGCGGCCGGCGCCCCCGGCGCAAGAGGCGGCGCGCGGAAGCACGGGTTCGGGCGTGAAGCTTGGCCCGCCATGGGCGGCCGCCTACATTCCCTTCGATCGAACGCCCCCCGGATCGGACCTCAGGAGAGACAAGGTGAACGACGTCGTCGAACGACGCCTGGGTGAGCTCACCGTTCGCGTGGACCGCCTGCTGTGCGTAGGATTCGGCGACTGCATCGAAGCGGCGCCCGAGCTATGGGAGTTCGACGACGAGGGGATCGTGACGTTCCGCGATCCTCTTCCCGACATCGATCGTGGCCGGCTCATCACCTCGTGCGATGTGTGTCCAGTCGACGCGCTCTCGGTCCATGACGAGCACGGCAACCAGCTCGTCCCGTGAGGTCCTACCGTGAGGCTCCGATGAGGGTGTTCCGGACGTATCACGACATCGAGGCCGATCCGACCGCCGACGTGCCGGCCCAGGTCGGCGCGCAGCTCGAGCGGCTCCGGCGGAGACTGGCGGCCGTGCGGGGCGTTTGGCTCGTCGCCAGCGGGAAGGGAGG
>CAYXJH010000008.1:16571-27540 GCA_964465415.1 uncultured Gemmatimonadaceae bacterium | reverse complement strand
GATCATGGCGCTGTTCGGCGTGTTCTACGCCGTCATGGAGAACAACATCCGGCGGCTGCTCAGCTACCACATCATCAGCCAGGTCGGGTACATGGTGACGGGGATCGGCCTCGGCACGCAGCTGTCCCTCAACGGGACATCAGCCCACGCCTTCTCCCACATCTTCTACAAGGGCCTGCTCATGATGTCCGCCGGGGCCGTCATCCACGCTACCGGCCGCGGCAGGCTCTCGGACCTCGGCCACCTCGCCCGACCCCTCAAGTGGACGCTGGTCCTCATGATGATCGGCGCGTTCTCGATCTCCGGCGCGCCGCTGTTCAGCGGGTTCGTGAGCAAGTCCATGATCGTGTCCGCCGCCGCCTACAGCGAGCAGGCGCCCATCGAGCTCTTGCTGCTCATCGTCTCCATGGGGACGTTTCTGTCTGTGGCGCTGAAGATGCCCTGGTTCACCTTCGCCGGTGAGGACCGGGGCGCGACCGTCCTGCGGCAGGTCCCCACGACCATGTACATCGGCATGGGCCTCACCGCGTTCGTCTGCTTCATCACCGGGGTCCTGCCGGGGGCGACGCTCTATCGCCTGCTCCCGTTCGACGCCGTCTACGACCCCTTCACCGGCCACCACTTCGTCGAGGTCCTCCAGCTCATGGCGGGCACCGCGCTGGGGTTCTGGCTCCTGCGCGTAAAGCTCGTCGGCAAGGCGACGACGACCCTGGACACGGACTACCTGTACCGGCGACCCCTGGCCTGGCTGATTTTCGGCGCCGGCGACGCGCTGGGCGCTGCCGGCCAGCGCGTCGCCGCGGCCAATGGCCGGGTCATCGCCACCGCCTGGCGCGCCCTCCAGAACTTCGAAGTGAAGCCCGTTCGCAGGACGCTGGCGTACCAGGCGACAGTCGTGGTGGCGGCGCTAGCGTTCATCGCGCTGGCGGTCTTCTTCGTTGCGTAGGGCGCGAAGCCTCTCAGTCCGCCTCCGCGCCCTCCGACAACCCGAAAGGCCCGATGTGCGCGCCCCTGTTGTGTAGCGCTGCGCGGAGGGCGAAGCCCAGCACGTCGCGCAGCTCCTCCGGACGGAGCACCGCGTCGATGAACCCCTGGGCCGCCGCGTGCCTCGCGTCGAGCTGCTCCTCGTAGTCCGCGCGCACCGCGTCCATGCGTGCCTGCAGGTCCTCATCCGGGCTCTCGCCCTTCGCCTTGAGCTCGTCGAGCTGGGTCCCGAAGAGCGCGACCACGGCGCTCTCCCCCTCCATCACCCCCATGCGGCCGGTGGGTAGCGTGAAGATGAAGTCCGGGTCGAAGCCCTGACCCGCCATGGCGTAGTAGCCTGCGCCCGACGCGTGGTTCAGGGTCAGGACGAGTTTCGGCACCACCGCGGTCGCCATGGCCTCCACGAACCGGGCACCGGCGCGGATGATGCCCGAATGTTCCGCCTCGATCCCCACCATGAACCCGCTCACGTCCTGAACGAACAGGATCGGCGTACGGTGGCGGTTCATGGTGTCGATGAAGTACGCGGCCTTCTCCGCGCTCTCCGTGTACAGGATACCGCCGAACCGGGGCGCGCCGCCCTTCGCCGGCTGATGCATGCCCCGCCGGTTTGCCAGCACGCCCACCGCCACGCCGTCGAGCCGGGCTGTCGCGCACAGAAGCTCGCGCGCCCGGTCCGCCTGGAACTCATCGTACGCCCCGCCGTCCAGCAACGCCCGCAGGACCGCTTCCATCTCGTACGGCTGGCGGTGGTCTTCGGGCATGACGTCGTACAGCGATTCAGCCGGCTCGGTCGGCGGCTCGGCCTCGATCACCGCAGCCTTGGGGGGTCGGTACGGCAGCTCCCCGATGAGCTGGCGGATACGGTCTATGCAGGAACGGTCGTCCGCCGCCCTATAATGCGCCACTCCGCTGATCGCGTTGTGCGTCCACGCACCACCCAGCTCCTCCGCCTCCACCGTCGCACCCGTGGCGCCCTTAACCAGGTTCGGTCCGCCCAGCCCCATGAAGCTCGTCCGCTCGACCATGAGGATCACGTCGGACAGCGCCGGCAGGTACGCACCACCCGCGATGCACGGGCCCATCACGGCGGCGATCTGTGGCACCTGCAGGTATCGCCGCATGATCGAGTTGTAGTAGAACAGCCTGGATGCACCGTACTTACCGGGAAACACCCCACCCTGGTAGGGCAGGTTCACCCCCGCCGAGTCCACCAGGTACACGATGGGGATCCGGCAGCGCATGGCGATCTCCTGCGCCCGGAGCATCTTCGTGATCGTCTCCGGCCACCACGAGCCCGCTTTCACCGTCGCATCATTCGCGATCACGACGATCGGACGGCCCGATACCGTGCCCATCCCGGTCACCACCCCCGCCGCCGGCGCCTGGCCATCGTACTGGTCGTACGCGATCAGCAGGCCCACCTCGTGGAACGGCGTCCGGGGATCCAGCAGCAGCGCGATCCGCTCCCGCGCCGTCAGCTTCCCCGCATCATGCTGCCGCTTGATGCGGGCCTCGCCGCCGCCCAGCCGGAGCCGCGTCTCCAGCTCGTCCAGCTCCGATACCAGGCGACGCAGCCGGCCGCCGTCCGCTTCCCCCACTACGCCCGCTCCGCCGCTTCTCGCTCCGCGAACCACTCCCGTATGTACTCGATCGGCTCCGACGTCGGCGTGCCCGGCCCGAACAGTCGGCCCACACCCTGCTCGCGCAGCGCCGCCATGTCCTCCTCCGGGATGATCCCCCCGCCGGTCAGGAGCACGTGGTCCGCGCCCTCCGCGCGCAACATCTCCAGCACGCGTGGGAACAACGTCATGTGCGCACCCGACAGGATCGACAAAGCCACCACGTCGACGTCCTCCTGGATCGCGGCGTTGACCACCATCTCCGGTGTCTGGTGCAGCCCCGTGTAGATCACTTCGAAGCCCGCATCCCGCAACGCGCTCGCCATCACCTTCGCGCCTCGGTCGTGCCCGTCCAGCCCCGGCTTCGCCACAAGTATCCGTATCTTGCGATCCGTCATCGTCGCCTCGCTCTCACTGGTACGCCCGCGCGGAAGGTACGTCGCAGTCCGGCACGCCGGCAACGACATCGCCCACCGACGGTTCGAACCCATTCCTGCACGGCCGGCATGAATCCCCTTCGCTCACCCATCGGGTCGTAAGGCTGCTGCGTGGGGGCGCCGGGGCGACGATCGCGGAGCCCATGGCGGATCCGTTCTACGGCGACCGGGGCCGCAAGCGGGTGGACCCGTTCGGCCATCGCTGGTGGATCCCGACCCGCGTGGAGGAGGCCTCGAACGAGGACGCGACGCGGCGCGCCACTAAGCTCTACGGCATGAGCTGACTACGTCGCGAGCTCCCGCTCCAGCCCCGTCCGGAAGCGCGGCACCGCCACGGCGCCCGCCATCCATTCGGTCAGGGAAGCGGCCTCTTCGGCGATGCGTAGCTCGGCCTCGGCGCCCACATCCTCCAGGATTCGGTACACCACCTCACCGGTGGACCGCTGCGCCCAGCCGCCGACGATGCGACCGTCCGCCCAGACGGACGGGCCGATGTTGCCATTGCGATCGAACAGCGTAGGGCCGTGCTCGCCCAGGAACCACTCCCGGTTCTTCCACCCCATGGGTGTCGGGTCGAGCGCCGGGAGGAAGGCTGCGTGCGGAGGGGGCGCTGGAACGGGGTCGGTGTCGTCCCGCAGGACGAGGCCTTCCTCCCCGCTCTCCAGGCGCACCGTGGCACTGCCGACGCCGTCCAGAGCCGCGGCGGTCTGCCTGGCGGTCCAACCAGTCCACCAGCGCAGATCCTGCGCCGTGGCCGGGCCGTGCGCGGCGAGGTACGCGCGGGCCAGCTCCGGGCGGGCGGTGCTGGGATCCAGACGGACCGGCTCAGCCTCGAACCACTTGCTGACCGCGGCCCAACGGTACTGGCTGGACCTCCAGGAGCCGACGGCGGTCGCGCGGACGATGTGCCCGTCCATGGCCATGAGAAACAGGAGCCGAGACGACAGCGGAGACCGCGTCGTCCACCTGCCGGAGCCCAGCGTGATCTGCGTCGCCAGCCCGGGGAGCCGGGACGTCAGGTCCTGCGTGCGGCGCTCCGAGCCGTCCGCCAGAACCTCGAGCACGGCGGATTCCAGGTCGGCGAGGAACGCCGTCACGGCGGTCGGCTCCATTTCCGACTCGAGCCAGCCTTCCAGGCGGCGGCGCTCCTTGCGTGCGATGTCCAGGCTGGCGGCGGCCTGGACCACGGGGGCAAACGATGTCGGGACCAGGAACAACGTTCGGCGCATGCCGTGGAGGCGCCAGAGGCACCGGTCACGGGCGACGGCATCGTCCAGAACCCCTGGGGTGAAGTCGTGGAGGCGGGCCCACGCGGCCAGGAACGGCGTTGCGGGGTCGCTGGAGTGCAGTGCGGTCACGCCCCGGGCCACGTCATCCACGCTCGTCGCGGTGCGGGCAAGGTGGTGGCGGAGCACGACCCTCGCCCGGCGCTGGGCGTCGCTCATGAATCGAGGTCGACGCTCGCCAGTCTCCATTCGCCGGGCACCCCTTTCAGCTCGAACACGCCCCGATCATCGAACGAGAGTCCCGACCCCACGGCGAGGCCGGGCACGGTGGACGAAACCCATAGGTGCCCGGGTTCGGCAAGGGCGGCGACCCGAGCCGCGATATGAATCGCGATTCCCTGTATGTCATCCCCCCGCACCACGATCTCGCCCACGTGGACGCCACCCCGGATCCTGATGCCATGGGGCGTCAGGCTGCGAGCCAGGTCCCGGGCCGCCGCGATGGCGCGCGCCGGTCCGTCGAAGAGGGCGAGCAGGCCATCGCCGGTCGACCTGATCCAGCGGCCCCCGAACCGTTCCACGGCCCGGCGCCCTGCCCGATCGTGCTCGGCGACGAGGTCGGTCCACCGGCCATCGCCCACGTCCGCTGCGCGATCGGTCGAGCCGACGATGTCGGTGATGAGCAGGGTCGCAAGCGTCCGGGCGGTGGGATCGACCGGGGTGTGTCGGCTGCCGGTGATGAACTCGGCGATCTCGTCCACGTACCGGTCCATCTCGTCCGGCAGATTGCTGCCATGGAACCGGCCTGGAAGCTCGACCATGCGCACGTCGTCCATGGCCTCGGCGATGGCTCGACCCGCTTCCACGGGCACGACCGGATCCTCGGTACAGTGCAGCACGAGGGTCGGCGCCTGGATCGCCGGTAACGCGGGGCGGGCGTCAGCGCGGAGGTTGTGACGCATCATCTCCGCCATCGCCCGGGGCGTGCCCATGCCACGTTCGATTCGACCCGCCTGCGCCAGATCCCCCACCCCGTTCAACCAGAGTCGACGCAGCAGCGTGCCCGTGCCCCAGTTTCGTTCGACATCCTCGATCAGGGCCGGCGAGATCCAGTCCCCCGTCATGGCGGCGCCGATCAACACCAGCGCATCCACGCGGCCAGGGTTCGCCGCCGCGAACAATGCCGCGAGCGCGCCGCCCTCCGAGACCCCCACCATGACGGCGGACTCCATGGCCGCCGCGTCCATGACCGCCGCCAGGTCGCTCATCCGGTCATCGAGGGTCCCGGTGCCCAGGGATCGGTCGGACAGGCCGGTCCCTCGCTTGTCGAAGAGGGCGATGCGGGTGATGGACGCGAGGCGCCGGAACGTATGGGCATAACCGGGCAGCTCCCAGAACAGCTCGACATGCGCGGCGAAGCCGGGCACCCAGACCAGGTTCGGCGGACCATCGCCCAGGACCTGGTAGGCCAGTGCCAGGCCGTCCGGCGTGCTGGCATACCGTGTCTCCACGCCCTCCCCCAAGAATGCTCCTCGCGACTGGCTCCTCGTTGGTGCCGTCCGTGCACATGCGGATTCGCGCTACAGTATGTCGGACCCGGGCGGATCGCCACCTGGTGGGCGTTGCCGTGCCGCACTGTCCCACACTACCATTGCCCGGATGACTTCCTCGGTTGCGCTCCCGCTCTGGCTCGCCGCGATTCTGGTGCTGCTGGCTACCTGGACCACCATCGAGTGGTTCCTCGCGCCGGGTGTCCGCTGGGTGGTCCGACGCCAGACCCGGCGCGTGGTCGACGAGGTCCAGACCCGGTTCCAGATCGACCTGCCCGCCTTCAAGCTGACCCGCCGCCAGGTGCTGATCGACCGTCTGGTGCATGACCCGCACGTCCTGCGCGCAGCCGAGGCACAGGCGGGGGCCACGGGGGAGCGACGCGAGCGCGTGCTGGCCAGAGTCGAGCGGTATGCCCACGAGATCGTGCCCGCCTTCAACGCATACCTGTACTTCCGCATCGGGTACTGGCTTGCGCGCCGGGTCGCCACGCTCCTGTACCGGGTTCGACTCGGTCACGCGGACGAAGCAGGCCTGGTCCAGATACGGCCGGGCGCCACGGTGGTCTTCGTCATGAATCACCGCAGCAACATGGACTACGTGCTGGTCGCGTACCTGGCGGCCCAGAGAGCCGCGCTCAGCTACGCCGTGGGCGAGTGGGCCCGCGTCTGGCCGCTCCAGTCGCTGGTCCGCGCCATGGGGGCCTACTTCATCCGCCGGGATTCGGGTGACCCGCTCTATCGCAAGGTGCTGGAGCGGTACGTCGCCATGGCCACAGCGGAGGGCGTGACCCAGGCCGTCTTTCCGGAAGGTGCCCTGACCCGTGACGGCCACCTGCGCCCTCCGCGGCTCGGCATCATTGATTACATGCTCCGCGATTTCGATCCGGAGCGGGACCGTGACCTGGTCTTCATCCCGGTAGGCATCAATTACGACCGGACGCTGGAGGACCGGTCGCTCCTCCTGGATCGGGCCACCTCGTCCGGCGTTTCCAGGACGCGCACGTTGACCGTGACGGCCCGTTTCGTCGCACGGAATCTCTGGCTCATGGCAAGGAACCGCTGGTACCGTTTCGGCTACGCATGTGTGGGATTCGGCACGCCGGTCTCCATGCGCGACTACCTGGCCGACCGGCGCATCGATCTCCGCGCCATGGATCGGGAGGACCGTTTCATCCACGTGGAGGCCCTGGGGAATCACCTGATGTCGGCGATCGGCGACGCCGTCCCGGCGCTCCCAACCGCGATGGTCGCTACCGTCCTCGTGGAGGAGCCGGAGGCTGCGCTCGACGAGCTCGACGTAAAGGCACGAGTGCATCAGCTCATGCTCGAGCTGGAGGCGGTGGGCGCGAGGGTCTACGTGCCGCGCAGCGACCGCGATTACGCCGTCACCGTCGGACTTCGCATGCTGGTGCTCCGCAGGATCGTCCACGTCGAGAACGGCGCGTACCGCGCCCGCGTCTCCCAGCTGCCACTCCTCCGATACTACGCCGCTTCCATCGCCCACTTTGTCGAGCGGAAACAGGTAGCGGTCTAGGCGCCCGGCGGTATGCCGCGCTCCGCGACGAGGATCAGCCGTTCCGACGTCCTCGCGAATCGCTCCAGCGCCCAGCCCCCGTACGCGCCCGTCGCGACCAGGCCGGCCGCTTCCGCGAGCCGGAGCAGCTCCGTGGCCGTTCGCAAACGCAGCGAATGGCGCTTGCTCCCGCCGCCCCGGGGGCCGGTCCACCGCAACACCTCGTGGCTCAATCCGGCCACCGCATCGAAACGGCGCCGCGCCCGCACCGCCGTCCCGTCCCCGAGCACCCACGCGTCCCGCTCAGCGTAGTTCGACACGACATCGTCCCGGTGCATTCCTTCGAGGAGCAAGCGGCCACCCGGCCTCATCACTCGGCGCGCCTCGGACAGCGCCGCCTCCACGTCCGGGTCGTCCCGGAACATGCCCAGGCTCGTCCCAAGATTGACGACGACGTCGAAGCTGCCATCGGCGAAGGGCAGCCATCGCATGTCGCCCGCGACCAGCTCGTACTCCCGCGCCGCACCCGCATGGCGTAGCAGCGCCGGCGAGAGATCCAGCCCCACCACACGGTGACCGGCTTCCCGAAGCAGGCGGAGGTGACGGCCCCAACCGCAGCCGAGATCGAGCATGACGTCGTCCTGCGCAAGGGCGAGAAGCTCTCGCATGGCCGCGACCTCGTGGCGCGTCTCCGACTCGGGATGGAACGGCGCGATCAGCTGGTGGTAGACGTCGTCGAAAAAGGATTGGGCGACGCGATCGTCGCGCGCCGGGGATGATCCGGCGCCACCGGCATCAGGCTGCCGCCGTGTCATCATCCGCGCCGCTCCGGCCGGCGCCGGGCCGGGCGTTCAATCCCAGCGCCAGCGGAAGGTCCTTGATCGCGCGGATGCGGGGAACACCGTCTCGTGGCTCGTCCGACAGCAGGATCGCCCGGATCCCGGCGGCGCGAGCGCCGACGACGTCGACCTCATAGGTGTCCCCTACATACACGACCGCTTCGGCCGGCACGCCCATTCGCCGGCAGGCGATCTCGAAGATGCGGGGATCGGGCTTCTCGACCCCTTCGATGGCGGAATCGATGATGACCTCGAAGCAGTCGGCCAGCCCCGCGTGCTCCAGGTACTCGGCCACCCGGCCGTCGGCGTTGGAGATGACTCCCAGCCGAAGGCCCGATCCCAGCAGCCCCTGCAGTACCGCCCGGGTCCCATTCGCGGGGCGAACCCAGAGCCGACCCTCCTGGTGCCGATGGCGGATGGCGTCGCCAACTGCCTCCATCCGGTCGGGCGGGCAGCCCAGGTTCGTCAGGAGCGCGGCGAACCACGCCCGGGCCCTCGTCTCGTCCGTGCCAGGCTCACTGGATCGGAGGATATCACCCACAGCCGCTTGCGCTCTGCGGCGGGCGGTGGCGTACGAATCCGGGTCGGCGTCCACGCCCACGGCCGCCAGGCGCTCCAGTATGAACTCGTGATCGGGATGGATGAGCGTGCCCCCGGCATCCAGAAGCACGGCTGCCAGCGCCGGCCGATCCCGGGCGGGCATCAGAAGAAGACGGGCTCCCGGAAGCTGCCGTACACGCTCTCCAGGGCGTGGCGGATCTCGAACAGTGTGCTATAGGCCCGCACGCAATCGAGCATGGGCTCGATCACGTTCTCCTGGTCACGGGCAGCCTGACGGAGTCGCTCGAGCGACGCCTCCACGCGAGCGTCGTCGCGCTCGTCCCGCAGCCGGGCCAACCGCGCGTCCTGCGTCCGGGCCGCCTCGTCGCCGATCTTCAGGATATCGATGTCCGCGTCATCGTTCCCGCCCAGGAACTGGTTGATTCCGACGACGATCCGATCGCCCGACTCGATCTCCCGCTGCTGCCGCTCGGCGCTCCGGGCGATCTCGCGCTGGAAGTACCCCTGCTCGATCCCCGGGACCACGCCACCCAGCGCCTCGATCTCGTCAAAGATCTCCTCCGCCCGCGCCTCCAGTTGGTCGGTCAGGCTCTCCACGTAGTACGAGCCCGCCAACGGATCGATCGTGTTGGGGACACCGGTCTCGAACGCCAGGACCTGCTGCGTCCGGAGCGCGATCCGCACGCTCTTCTCCGTAGGCAGCGCCAGCGTCTCGTCCATCGAGTTCGTATGCAGGCTCTGCGTCCCTCCCAGCGCGGCGGCCATGGCCTGGTAGGCCACGCGGACGATGTTGTTCTCCGGCTGCTGCGCCACCAGGCTCACGCCCGCCGTCTGGGCGTGGGTCCGGAGCCGCCAGCTCTCCGGGTTCCGCGCGCCGAACTCGTCGCGCAGGTGCCGCGCCCAGATCCGGCGCGCTGCCCTGAACTTCGCGATCTCCTCGAAGAACTCGTTGTGCACGTCGAAGAAGAAGCTGAGCCGCGGCGCGAACTCGTCCACGTTCAACCCCCGCTCCACCCCGCGCCGCACGTACTCCAGCCCGTTCCTCAACGTGTACGCCAGCTCCTGGGCAGCCGTGGACCCCGCCTCCCGGATGTGATAGCCGCTGATGCTGATCGGATTGTACTTGGGCGCGCTCGCCGATGCCCATTCGAACATGTCCACGATCAGCTTGAGCGCCGGCTCCGGCGGGTAGATCCAGGCGTGCTGCGCCTGGTACTCCTTCAGGATGTCGTTCTGGACGGTCCCCCGCAGCTTGTCGGGCGATACACCCTGCTTCTCGGCGGCGATGACATAGAAGCAGAAGAGCATGATGGCCGGACCGTTGATCGTCATGGACACGCTGACCTGGTCCAGCGGGATCCCGTCGAACAGCGTCTCCATATCTGCCAGGCTGGAGATCGCCACGCCGCACTTCCCCACCTCACCCAGCGACCGGGGGTGGTCGCTGTCGTAGCCCATCAGGGTGGGAAAGTCGAACGCCACGCTCAGCCCCGTCTGCCCCTGTTCCAGCAGGTAGTGATACCGCCGGTTCGTCTCGATCGCCGTTCCAAAGCCGGAGAACTGCCGCTTCGTCCACAGCCGGGTCCGGTACATGGTCGTGTACGGGCCGCGGGTGAATGGGTACTCCCCGGGGAGGCCGAGCTTCCGCTCGTGGTCCCAGTCCGCACCCAGGTCCGCCGCCGTGTACAGCGGACGAACGGGCTCGCCCGAGATGGTGGTGAACGACGTGTCTCGTTCCCCGATCGCCGCGTAGTCCCGCTCCCAGTCCTCCAGCCGGCCCCGGAGCTCCGCAAGCTCCCGCTCCTTCACACGGACCCGCTCCTCCAGCTCGGCACGCTTCTCGGCGACCGGGATATCCTTCTCGACCGTGCCCATAGGACCCTCGCGTTCGGTGTCTTTCGATACGACCGCTACCCCGCCACGGCGCGCACGATCCGAGCCGCAACCGCGTAGGGAGTGGTCTCCCCGCTCTCGAGATCCGGCAGCGATGACGCCAGGATCTCCCCTGCCGGCCCGTCTCGCCAAGTCAGGATCAACAACCGCTGCTTCACCGCGTCCCGTACCCGCCCCTCCACCCGCGCCCGCCGCCGCCGGGTTAGCTCCCCGCTCGACGCCAGCCAGGCCCCATGCGCGTCCAACCGCTCCACCAGCGCGTCCATCCCCTCCCCTGTCTCCGCCGTCGTCAGCAACACGGGAATACCCCAGGCCGCCGTGTCCCCTTCCCCCTTCGAAGTCGA
>CAYXJH010000008.1:0-16471 GCA_964465415.1 uncultured Gemmatimonadaceae bacterium | reverse complement strand
GTCGTTCCCCGCACCCCGTGGTGCGCCGGCACGTTCCTCATCCCGTCGCCCCGTCGCAGGTGCAGCATCAGCTCGACCTCCCGCGCCAGCCGCGGCGCACCGGGCCGGTCCGCCTTGTTCACCACGAAGAGGTCCGCGGCCTCCATCAACCCCGCCTTCATGGTCTGGATGGAGTCGCCCGACTCGGGGACCAGGACCACCGCGGTGGAATCCGCCGCAGCCGCGATGTCCAGCTCGCTCTGGCCGACGCCGACCGTTTCCACGAGGACGACGTCGAACCCGAAGGCGGAGACCACGTCGATGACCTCCCGGGTCGCGGCTGCCAGGCCGCCGAGCGCGCCGCGGGTCGCCATGGACCGGATGAAAACGCCCGTGTCCTGAGCCACCTCATTCATCCGGATGCGGTCGCCCAGGAGCGCCCCGCCCGTGTACGGACTGGTCGGATCGACGGCGATCACGCCCACCGACTCGTCGCGCGCCCTGAACCGTTCGATCAGCCCCGCCGTGATCGTGGACTTCCCGGCCCCCGGCGGACCCGTGATCCCAATGAGCCGGGGTCCGTCCGTCCCGGTGTGCAGCTCGTGGAGCAGGGCCTGAAACCCCACCCTCTGGTTCTCCACGATCGAGATCGCACGAGCGAGCGCAGCCCTCTGACCCGCCCGGAACCGCTCGAGCAGGTCGCGCTCCGCCGACCCCAGCCCCACGTCCTCGGACGGCGTGGTCCCCGGTACCGGTCTGGTCCTGGTCATGCGGGAAAAGTCCGGACACGGGACCGCCAGCGCAAGCGCCCGCGTGGGCCGGCAGGGACGTTACGGAGTGGCGCGGGGCGGGTCGACGACGTCGTCTCGGACCCGGATCGTCCGGACCGGGCGCGTCGGATCGAGCGAGGCGTCCGGGATTCGCCACAGGCCGAACGGCCCGCGTCCGGCGATCTCCCGGGCTCGCACGCCAGCCCGTCCCTCGCGGATCGTGGACAGCTTCCAGCGGACGCACCGTTGTCCTGGCAATGCACAAAGGAGCGGGCCATCGACATGGGCGTATGTGGGCCGCGTCGGGACGCCCAGCTCGCGCCGAACAAGGTTCTCTCGGTCCACCGCGCACCCCGTGGTCCGGCGCGCCGTTCGGCGATCCGGGTCGCGGCAGGGGGACGGCCACAGCGTCACGCCCTGCTCGGCGAACGGGACCAGGTGGCCGAACACCTCGTGGGCCAGGACCAGCGCCAGGTCGAGGACCACCACGTCCTCCGGCACACCCGCTCTCAACAGGTCCTCTTCCAGCATGTCGGTGAAGAACACCACCCGGACGTGGCACTGGATGTTCCCCGTCGGGTAGCGGAGCGGATCATCCGACAGGAACGCCGCGGCGGACCGATCCTCCCCCATCAGACGCTCGTAGTGTCTCATGACATGGTGCCGGTAGCCGATCCGGACACGGAGCATCCCGGACGACTCCACCGCGGCGATTGCCCCGGCGAACGTAGGGCTCCGGTCCAACAGCAGCTGGTAGGCAGCCTCCAGCCGGTCTCCCTGCACGAAGGCCCGGTGCGCTCCCTGGGACGGCATACAGGGACGAATCGTTCCGGTGGGGAGGAGGGCGGTTCCCAGGGCCTGGCCCTCGAGCGGCGCGACCGAGGCCAGGAGCACGACCGTAACGACAGCCGGCCTCACCCCGGCAACCCGGCCATGGGACCGGCGCGGAATCCGCCGCGCCTCGGGTCAATGCAGCCCTGCGTTCGGTCCATCGAGTCAATGCATGCAGGTGGGAACTCGACCCTACTATGTGCCTCGCCTGGACGTCCCGGTCAAGGGTGACGCGTGGATCAGCCGCCGCCGCTGCGGTGCTCGCCGATGCCCCGGGCGTGTCGGACCGGGTTCTCGAGCAGGTGGGTCGGAACCACGATGGCGATGAGGAACAGGAGGAGGGAGCCCAGGAAACCCGTGACGAGGACCCACCAGGCCGGGAACGCGAGGAAAACGATGGCGGTGATGAGGGCCATGGTGGCGGCGAACAAGCTCAGCTGAATGCGCCGGACCTGCAGGGAGAAGAATCGCTCGAGCTGGAACAGGTCCCGGGGATGGATCCGCACCCGCAGCTCCTCCCGGTCGGCCCGACGGATGAGGTCGCGAACGCCGGTGATCGCGGAACGGGCGTCGTCGAACAGGCTCCGCGCCACGTCGGACGGCTCCCGAGCTGTGACCCGGATCAGCTCGCCCCGCATCCGGCGCACGACTACACGCGAAAGCTCCAGGCCATTGAACCCCGGATCGTATCGATGGCCGATCCCCTCGAGGAGGGCCGCGGCGCGGAAGAAGTACACGAGCTCCCTGGGCAGCATGAGGGGCCAGGTATAGAACGTGTCCATGATCTCCTGCACCATGTCCTGGACCCGTTGCTGACCGAGCTCCCGCACTCTCTCCAGGATGCCCAGGATCTCGACGGCCGCATCCCGGATCTCCGCCCGGGAGATGTCGGGGTCGATCATCCCCAGCTCGTACATCCCGTTGATGATTCCGTCCACGTCCTCCCTCGCGGCCGCCATGGCGACGCGGATGATCTGGTCGCGCGTGGCCGGCCGGAGCTGGACCACCATCCCCCAGTCCAGGAGCACCACCCGCCCTTCCCGGTCCACCAGGATGTTTCCAGGGTGGGGATCGGCGTGCATGAACCCATCCACCAGGAGCATGCGCAGGTACACCTCGGTCAGGGTCTCCATCAGACTGCGGAACGAGATCTCCCCGGCCGCGAACCTCGGCGCCAGACGGTCGACCCGGTCCCCTTCGATCCATTCCATCACCAGGACGCGGCGGCGAACGAACCCGTCGACGGCCACCGGCGCCACGAGTCTGGGATCGGCGCCGAAATGGGCCCGGAAGAGGTCCATATGACGAGCCTCCTCCCGGAAGTCCATCTCCACGCGGACCCGCACGCTGAACTCACGGACCGCGTTGGTCAGCGCCTTGACGTGGTGGTTCGGGAACAGGATGTTCAGCGGGTACAGGATGCGGAAGCTGATGTCGAGGTCGAGCGCGATGAGTGCTTCCACGTCCGGGCGAAGCACTTTGACCGCCACGTCCCGACCGCCCAGCCGGGCCCGGTGGACCTGGCCCAGGCTCGCGGCGGCAACCGGCTCGCGGTCGAACGCTTCGAACACCTCGCCGGCCGGCCGGCCCAGCTCCGCCGCGATCACGCCCTCGATCTCCTCCGGCGCGTCCGGCGGGCAGCGGTCCTGGAGGCTCGAGATCGCACCCAGGTAGGGCTCCGGCAGGATGTCGGCCCGCGCGCCGAAGACCTGCGCCAGCTTGATGAAGGTGGGGCCGAGCTCCGCTATGGTGGTGGTCAGCCGTCGCGCGCGGCGCTCGTGCCGGTCGTACGGCAACTGACGGGCTCGCCCGAACAGGATCCAGCGGCGTCGGTCCCGCATGAATGCGAGCACGAATGGGGTCAGCCGGAGCGCGATCGTCAGACTCCGGCGCCAACGTCTCATGGCTCGAAGGACGTTCCCCGCGGCGCGCCAGGCGAGTCGACCGAGGGCGCCATGGGCGGGACCGCGCCAGCCGACAGAATGAACGTGAAACCCTCCTCGACGGTGATGGGCAACCGCACGATCCGATCATCGGGCACGATGATCAGGAAGCCCGTTACCGGGTTGGGGGACGTCGGGAGGAACACCGTCACCCCGCTTTCCATCCGGTCCTGTAGCGCCGGCGGCGTGCCTCCCGTCACGAACCCGAGCGTCCACTGCCCGCGGGCCGGGTACTCGAAGAACACGACTTCACGGAAGAACCGCTGCTCCTTGCCGCCGAAGACGCTCCCCACGATCCGGCGCGTCGCGCCATAGAGCCGGCTGACCAGCGGGACTCGGTCCAGGGCGCTGTGCCACCATTCGAGGATCTGGGCGCCGACGGTCTCCTCTGCGAGCCACCCCACCCCCAGGAGGATCAGCACCAGAAGGATCAGCCCCAGGCCGGGGATCCGGAACCCGAGCACCAGCTGGACGAAGTTGCCCAGGATCCCATCCACGAGGCCGAACAGCCACCAGAGGACCCACAGCGTCACGCCCAGGGGCGCGATGACGACCAGGCCGGCGATGAGCCGGCGCTTCAGGAGCCTGCGGAGGTCGGTCATGTCGTCTGGATCTCGCGCAGGATGCGCTCCTGATGCTGCCACAGCTCGCTGGCCTCCCTGGCCTCCTCGGGGTGGTCGTATCCCAGTACGTGCAGCGTCCCGTGGATGGCCAGCCGGGCCAGCTCCGTGCCGGGCGGCTCGGCGAGGACTGCCGCCTGCTCACGTGCCCGCTCGATCCCGACATACACGTCACCCATGACCGGCTCCGCTCCGGAATGGAGGGCGAACGCGAGCACGTCCGTGGGCCGTTCCTCCCCCTTCCATTCGCGGTTCAGTGCCGACATGGCGGCATCGCCCAACAACGTCACCGAAAGCTCAACCTCGTCGACGCCTCGATCGGCGAGGGCGGCGCTGACCGCGCGGCGAACGATGCGCTCCGACGCCTCCGTGTCCAGCTCGGGGATGGACGCCTCCACGTTCACCATGACCACCACCGGCATCAGCGGGCGCCCGCGCCTGCCTCTGCCTGGGCCGGATCCTCCGGCATGGTCGTGCGGGTCGAGACCGGCTGCTGCGTGTCCGGGCGGGTTCGGGTCGGCGGATAATCGATCCGCTGATGGTACATCCCCGACAGGACGTTGGTCAGCTCCGCCTTGATGAGCGTCAGCTCGCGGACCGTCAGCGGCGATTCATCGAGCTGCCCGGCGTCGATCTTACCCTGGACGATCCGGTCGACCAGCATGCGGATGGCGTCCGACGAGGGGTCGTTGAGGACGCGCGCCGCCGATTCAACCGAGTCGGCCAGCATCACGATGGCAGTTTCCCTGGACTGTGGCTTCGGGCCGGGATACTCGAAATCGCGGGGATCCAGCTCGCCGTCCGGATCGGTCTCCCGCGCCTGGTCGTAGAAGAAGCTGATGGCCTGCGTCCCGTGATGCTCGGCAATGAATGCCTTGATGCAGTCCGGGAGTTTCTCTTCGTCGGCCAGCTTCATCCCGTCCAGTATGTGGTTGCGCACCACGGCCGCCGACATCGCCGGCTTCAGCTTGTCATGCGGATTCCGCCCCATGGGCTGGTTCTCGATGAAGTAATGGGGCCGACTCATCTTGCCCACGTCGTGGTAGTAGACCCCCACCCGCGTCAGCAGGGCGTTCGCGCCGATCGCGGCCGCGGCCGACTCGGCCAGATTCGCCACGTTGATCGAGTGGGCGTACGTGCCCGGCGCCTCACGGGACAGGCGACGCAGCAGGGGACGGTTCGCGTCGGCAAGCTCGAGCAGGGTCTGGTCGGTCGTGATCCGCGTGTAGCCTTCCAGCAGCGGCATGAAGCCCAGGGCGGCGAACGCGCTGGCCACCGCGCTCACGCCACCCCACCCCGCGGCCGTCACGATTTCGCCGAAGGTCCAGCTCCGGAGCAGGCCCAGGACGACGGCCGCCAGGATGTACGCGGCCGTGAGGAGCGCGATGAAGCCCCACGTCTGCGCCCGCCGCCGAACGACCCGCACGCTGAGCGACGCGACCGCGCCCGCCGTCAACAGGGTGAGGAGCGCAGTGATGCCCACGAACGGCGCCTGCGCGCTCAGGAGGATGGCCGCGATCATCGACTGATTGATCGCCAGCCGCCCGTCCCACAGGGTCGCGACTACGAGGGCGGGGAACGCAATGGGGATCAACGCCACGGACGCCTGGTAGTTGGCGATCACCGCGGCCGCTCCCACAAGGGCGAGCAGCAGCGCTGCCAGAACCACGCTGTGACGCGGGTCCCCGTAGACTTCGGGCCGGTAGAAGTAGAGCAGCGCGCCGAACAGCGTGAGGACGATGAGGTTGAAGAGGAACTGGCCGGCCGTGCGGGTCACACGCTGGCCTTCCGATCCCAGCTGCCCCAACCGCTCCAGCTCCAGCTGGTACGCCCGAAGCTTCTCGATCTCCAGGTCACCCACCCGTTCCCGCGCGGTGATGATCCGCTCCCCCTGAAGGACCTCGCCGCGGATCGTCGGCACAGTGGCCTGGGCCCGCGCCCGGGCCTGCTCCGTGGCGGTCCAGTCCGGGCGGATACTGGGCGTGATGAACCTCACCAGAATGAGGTGCTGAAGCTGCTCGTATCCTACCGGCGCCGGGGCCGGGACGTGCAGCCGCGCCCGGTTGAAGAAATCGCGCGTGGTGAGCACCGAATCCCGGTGCACGGTCCGCTCCGAATCCCCGGTCCGAAGGCGGATATCGCGAGACTCCGCATCGTCCAGATCGGCTGGCGCCGCGATCCCCAGCGGCAGCTCGGAGAGAATCGCTTCCTGGACCGATCGGCGTAGCCGCTCGCGCTGGCGCGCCTCCATCAGGAAATCCAGGTCCTGTGCCGACGGCGGAATGGTATAGGAAGACAGGAGCTCCCGTAGTCCCTGCCGCGCTGCCGATTCCGAGCCCGCCCCGGCCACGGCGCTGTCGACACGCGTGAAGAACCCACCCACAGCCGACAGCATCGAATCCACGGCTGCGTCATGGTAGACGAAGATGGGGTTCTCCGCCGACGCCGCGTCCTGCCGGGCCCGGTTCAGCTCGTGCTCGGACCGGTAGATGGGGAACGGGACCTCCGCGATCACGTCCTCATCGGCGACCATGCCACGCTCGAGAACGGGGAAGTCCGCCAGGGGTGCCACCGGGAAAAGCATGGTGGTCGCCACGGCAAGGCCGACGAGCAGCATGACCCGCAAACCGTGATGGACCACGCCGTCCGGCCACCGCTGCTGCGGCGGCCGACTCAACATCGTGAGAAGCTCGCGCGCCGTCATGGGCTCATCTCCTGTTCTAGCTCAGGGCGAAGCCCTTGTTCTGCGTCGGCTCGGACGCAAGCGCCTCCCGCTCTGCTTGTGCGGCGGCGTACGCGTCGATGATATCCTTCACCAGGCGATGGCGCACCACGTCCTCTGCCTGGAGGTACGTGAAGTTGATGCCCTCGATCCCGGACAGGATGGCTTCGATCTCGAGCAGCCCCGAATCGCTGCGCTTGACCAGGTCGATTTGTGTCGTGTCCCCCGTGATCACCGTGCGCGAGTTCAGACCGAGACGCGTCAGGAACATCTTCATCTGCGCGGTCGTCGCATTCTGGGCCTCGTCCAGGATCACGAAGGCATCCGCCAGCGTCCGGCCACGCATGTACGCCAGCGGCGCGATCTCGATCGTCCGCATCTCGATATAGCGCCGAACGCGGTCATGGGGAAGCATGTCCTCCAGCGCATCATAGAGCGGGCGCAGGTACGGATCGACCTTCTCCTGAAGGTCACCGGGCAGGAAGCCCAGCGATTCGCCGGCCTCGACCGCCGGCCGCGCCAATACGATCCGCTTGACCCGGTTCTTGAGCAGCGCGTCGACCGCCATCGCCACGGCAAGGTACGTCTTACCCGTTCCCGCCGGGCCGATGGAGATGACGATATCGTGCTTGGCGATCGCCTCCAGGTACCTGGCCTGGCCTTCGGACCGCGGCTGGATGACCTTGCGCAGGCCCGGCAGAAGGATCCGCAGGTCGTCGCGTCGCAAGGCCGGGGCGGCGGTCCGATCACCGCCCGCTTCCGCGGCAACCCCATCGCCGACGCCGCCCGCCTGGCCGGCCTCACCGCGCGATACGGCTACGCGCCCCGCCGCAGAAGCCAGTCTCCGGACATCCTCGACGCTGAACGGGGTCTGCAGCCTGGCCATGTCGATCAGTTGCTGCGCTACCGGGATGGTACGCTCCACATCGGCCAGCTCGCCCGACAGGATCAGGTAGTCGCCGCGGAGGATCACGCGGCACCCCGAATCACGAGCAAGCTCCTGGAGGTGGGCGTCGTTCACGCCCGCCAGGAGCAGGTAGTCGGCTCCCTCCGAGGGCAGCCGATGCTGAATGATCGTGGACTCGCTCGTCATGCGCTCCCTTCTCTTGCTCGTTCCACCGCCCGCGGGCGCCGCCAGATTGCCCGTCGGGCGTTTTCGGTCAACGACCGTGCTCTACCCTGAGCCGGAGCTCGCCAAGCTCTTCCTCGCCCACCGGCGCCGGCGCGCCCTCGAAAAGGGCGCGCGCGGCCGTAGTCTTCGGAAACGCTATGACGTCCCGCAGGCTCTGCATACCCGTCATGAGCATGATCAACCGGTCGAACCCGAACGCGAAGCCACCGTGCGGAGGCACGCCGTGGCGGAACGCCTCCAACAGAAACCCGAACTTGGATTCCGCCTCAGCCTCGGTCATTCCGAGGGCGCGGAACACCGCGCGCTGCAGGACGGCATCGTGAATACGGATCGACCCGCTCGCCAGCTCGTTGCCGTTATACACCGCATCATACGCCCGGGATCGAATCCCCGCGTCGAACAGCGACCGGCCGGTCTCCCTGTCTACCGATCCGGCAGCCGTGCCCTCCAGCAGGATCGCCATGTCCTCGGGGTGCGGCATGGTGAACGGATGGTGCGCGGACACCAATCGGTTCGCCCCCACATCCCATTCGAAGAGCGGGAAATCCACGACCCAGGCCCAGGCGTGCCCGCCCTCCCGCAGGCCCAGCACGTCGCCAAGGTGCCGGCGCAAAGCGTCCAGCGCCGCCTCCGCGCCAACGACGCGCTCGGCATCCGAAGCCCCACCATGGCTCTCCGCGACCCGCGGGCGGGTCCAGAACCGGCCGATCACCGCCACGAACAGATCACCGGGCTCGAGCCCGGCGGCCGCGACGAATCGGTCTGCCAGCCCTCCATCGAGGAACTTGGCGAACTGGCCCGCCCAGCCATTTTCGGTACGCTTGACCCACAGGCAGCCGGGCGCGCCCGAAGCGCGGGCCACCTCGTTCAGCGCGTCAAGGTCCTTCCGCGACAGGGTCTCCCCGGCACCTCGCGCCACGATCCCCTTGATCCGATCCCCGCTCTCACGCGTCCCGGCGAACAAACGGAAGCCCGTCTCACGGAGGATGTCGGTGACATCGACGAACTCCATCCCGAACCGCAGATCCGGCTTGTCGGTCCCGAACCGCTCGAGTGCGTCGGCATAGGTCAGGCGCGGGAACGGAACGTCCAGATCCACGTCCAGCACTTCCCGCCACAACGTGGCGACCATCCGCTCCGCCACGCCCAGCACGTCGTCCTCGTCCACGAAGCTGAGCTCGGCGTCGATCTGCGTGAACTCCGGCTGTCGGTCCGCCCGAAGATCCTCGTCACGCAGGCACTTGGCGATCTGGAAGTAGCGGTCGAAGCCGCTCACCATCAGCAGCTGCTTGTAGATCTGGGGGCTCTGCGGCAGCGCGTAGAACTCGCCCGGGTGGACCCGGCTCGGAACCAGGTAGTCACGGGCCCCTTCCGGAGTTCGACGCGTCAGCATCGGCGTGTCCACCTCCCAGAACCCTTCCTCGGAGAGGTGTCGCCTCACGACCTGCAGCGCGCGATGCCGCGTCGCCAACGCACGCTGCAACGGCCCCCGCCGCAGGTCCAGGTACCGGTAGCGCAGACGGAGCTCTTCCGCCGGCTGCTCCTCGCCCTTGACCTGGTACACCGGGATCGGCGGCGTCTCCGCCGCCGCCAGGATCTCCAGCCGGGCGACGTGGATCTCGATCTCCCCCGTCGCCAGGTCCGGGTTCGCCATCCCGGCCGGCCGCGGCACCACCACGCCCTCCGCGCCGATCACGGACTCGGTCCCCAGCGACGCCGCCTCTTCCAGCGACCCGGGCGGCGTCCAGTCCGGCCCGAGGGAGAGCTGGACCAGGCCGGACCGGTCGCGCAGGTCGACGAACACCACTCCGCCCAGGTCGCGACGACGATGGACCCATCCGGCCACCCGAACCGTCGCGCCAGCGTCCTCCGCCCGCAGCGCGCCGGCCATGGTCGTCCGATACGACGTCGGCTGCTCCTGGCTCATGGACGTCTAACCCCTCCGCAGGATCGTGGCCGCGATGAAGTAGAAGATGATGGCCCCGGCCGCGTCCGCGACCCAGTCCCATGGGTCGCCGTGCCGTGTGGGAAGGGCGGCCTGACGGAACTCATCCAGCGCGCCGGTAACCAGGACGAACGCCAGTCCCCCCAACCCCGCCCCCCGGCCTCGCACGTGACCGGCCCAGCCGGCCAGCGCCCCACCCACCCCGTACATCAGGAAGTGACCGACCTTGTCCACGTGCCTGGGTAGTGTGGGGACCGGCACCTCCTCGAGCCCCCCGACCACGAGAACCGCCGCCGCCCAGAGGGCCAGCGGGAGGAACGCCTGGGCTGTACGCTTCACCCGATCTCGGCCTCGCGGAGTGCCGCGATGAAATCCTGGCTGTCCACCGCCTCCAGAAGCCGGGTCCGCAACTCCGGCTGGCGGACGAGGCGGGAGATCCGGCTGAGCGCCTTGATGTGGGCCCCGGCCGCCGCTTCCGGCCCGACCAGCAGGAAGACGAGCTGGACCGGCTCACCGTCCAGCGCATCGTATTCCACCGGCGTGCGCGCGACGCCCGCAGCAATGGAGAGCTCGGGTGACGCGAGGGACTTGCCGTGCGGGATCGCCACACCGCTCCCGATCCCCGTCGACAGCACCGCCTCCCGCTCCCGTATGACGCGCAGCACCTCGTCGGCATCACGGATGCACCGCTCCCTGGCCAGCACACCGACCAGCTCGGCCAGGAGATCATCCTTCGTCGTGGACTCGAGGGGCACCTTTACCCGGCTCGATGTCAGCAATTCCGATAGTAGGACCACCGCTTGCAACCAGGCTCTTCTGCTGTGAATACAATCCGCGTAACTTAACGGCCTCCAATGACTGCGACAACCGACCGACCCGACCTCGTCGGCATGACGCCGGACCAGGCCCGAACGGAGCTCCGACAGCACTTCGAGGCCCGGGACGTCGCCTCCTATCGCGTCGGCCAGACCCTCGGCCGGCTGTACGACCATGTCGTCCTGGCCTTCGACGACATCACGGAGCTCCCGACCCGCGAGCGCGAGACCCTCGCCGACGCATTCCACCTCACCGTGCCCGACCTGGCCAGGAGCCAGGTCTCCGCCGATGGCACCGTCAAGCACCTGTGGCGCATGGAGGATGGCGAGCTGGTCGAAAGTGTCCTGATCCCCGGCCAGGAACGGCTAACGCTCTGTATCTCCAGCCAGGCCGGCTGCGCCATGGCGTGCACCTTCTGCGCCACCGGCTGGTCCGGATACCGCCGCAATCTCACGGCCGGCGAGATCGTGGCCCAGTACCGCGGCGCGAGACGGTGGGCGGAGGCCAGGGGAGCGGGCCCCATCACCAACATCGTGTACATGGGGATGGGTGAGCCGCTCATGAACCAGGGTCCCGTCATGGACTCGCTGACCATCCTGAACGCCGGGTACGGCGTGGGAGCGCGTCGGATCACCGTGTCCACCGTGGGCATCATCCCCGGCATCGACCAGCTGGCCCGTCGGTCCGAGCAGTTCAGGCTCGCCATCAGCCTCCACGCGCCGAACCACGAGCTTCGCCAGAAGATCGTGCCGGTGGAAAAGAAGTACCCGATTCCGGTCCTGTTGGAGAGCTTGCGGCGGTTCGAAGCCGCTGGCGGCCGGCGGATCACGTTCGAGTACGTGATGATCGAGGGCGTGAACGACGCGCTGGCGTTGACCGACGAGCTCGCGGAGATCGCCCGGGAGTTCCACGCCCACGTCAACCTGATCCCGTTCAACCCCGTCCCTGGTACGGGCTGGTCACCATCGCCGGAGCGCCGGCTCCGGGAGTTCGCTGCGCGCCTCGAAGCGCAGGGCGTCAACGCGACGGTGCGCACGCCGCGCGGCCAGGACATTGCCGCGGCATGCGGTCAGTTGGCGGCGGAGCACGAGCTCACCCCGCCCCGGCCGTTCGTCGAGCTGAAGGCGAGCTAGTCGCCGGGACGAGGCCGGCGATCGAAAGCGAAGGGTCGACGCTAACCGGGCGCCCCCGCGTAGACCCGCACCGTCTCGTAGGCGCGCAGCGTGACCTGACCCCTCGGCGCGCCTCTTCGCCGTGCCAGATCCCGCGCCCGGCAGACGTGGACTGCCACCTTGCCTCCGGCGTTGCGGGCCTTCGAGTTCCAGACGGCGTGACGCGCGGCCCGCTCGACGATCTCGGGTGGCACCGGGCCGGTATCCCCGCTCGTCGCCCGGACGATGACATGACTGCCCGCGTACCCCGCGGCATGGAGCCAGAGGTCCGTGGGTCGCGCCACGCGGAACGAGAGCCTTTCATTGTCGGCGGCGTTCCGGCCGACGAGGATCTCGAACCCGTCGACCACCTCGCTCACGTGCCGCTGTCGGCCGGCACGAAGAGCCGGCGGATCCGATCGACCGGCGTTGCCGGGTCGACGGGCTCGGGCGGCCAGTCCGACCCGAGGATCACGCTGACGTCGAGCAGGAGGCTGGGATCCGGCAGGGCCTGTACGGAATCGATGCCCAGGGCGGCGGCCACGACCCGAGCGGCGGCGCCATCGCCGCTGCGGTCCAGGACGACCGAGCGGGCGTGGTCGAAACGAGTGGCGTTGCCGAAGAACACGACGTCGAACCCATGCTCGCGCAGTCGTTGGGTCGCGTACCGGGCCAGCCCTGACCTCCCGGCGCCGTTCAGGACCTCGACGCGCACGGGTACGGGTTCCGGAACCGTATCCTCCTGCACCGTCCCGGTGGCCGCCTCATCCCGCGCACCGGCGGGGCCGCCCGCACTGGCCATGGCCATGGCCAGGAATGCGACCACCAGAGCCAGGACCACGAACGCCGTAACCAGGACGAGCGCGCGGGAAACCGGACGATCACGCATGGACCAGGCTGTTCCAGAATCGGACGGCCGGGTCGAGGAGCGGGTGGCGGGCGTCGAGCACGTATCCTATCCGCTCCGCTACGGTCGCCTGGAGGCTGCCGTGCATGTCCGCCGGCACTTCCGACCGACGGACTGCCGCCACAGCCGGGTCGTGCCTCCGACCGGGCTCGAGGTAATCCGCCAGGTACAGAGCCCGGCCCAACCCGTCCAGATCGGGGTGTCCGGTGCTGTGCCACCCGACGGCCAGGAGCAACGGCTCGTCGCGGACCCCGTCCGCCCGCAGTCGCGAAGCGGCCGCCGGCCCGTGGTGCAGCGGCGCGGGCAGATCTCCCGCCTCGGCTGCGAGGAAGCCGGCCAGCGTCGTGGGGTCCGCGTCACGCAGAGCATCGTGGAGCATCCCCGCTGCGCGCCATCGGATCGTATCGGCCGGCCCCAACTCGAATGCCGTCGACCAGGCCCCCATGAGGTCGGCGACGCGTGCCATGTGCTGCCGGCGGAACGGCGTGGCCTTCGCCCACGAGGGCAGCTCGCCGTCTGCGGCGGCGAGCAGTATGGGGTGGATCACGCGGGCAGGTCCGCCCGCATCCGCAGGTCGCTGGCGAGTGCCGGCTCGGCGGGTGGCTCGGCGATCCGGTTCTGGTCGTCGACGAAGACGATCCGGGGCGCGAAGTCGTGGAGCTCGGCCTCATCGTACAGCGCGTAGCTCATGATGATGACCTTATCGCCGGGCTGGGCCAGGCGCGCCGCCGCGCCGTTCAGGACCACGTCCCCGCTATCCGGCGCACCCGTGATCACGTAGGTCTCGAACCGGGCGCCGTTGTTGATGTTCACCACGTGCACCTGCTCGTACTCACGCAAATCCCCGGCGGCCATGAGGACGGGGTCCAGCGTGATCGAGCCCTGGTAGGCCAGATTCGCGTCGGTCACCGTGGCACGGTGGATCTTGCTCTTGCACATGGTTCGCCGCATGCCGACCTCCCTAGTCCGTCGCTCCCAGGATCACGTTGTCGATGAGCCGAGTCGTGCCTACGCGCGCGGCCACCGCCACGACGGTCTCCGGCGCCGCGACCCGTACCGGGTCCAGGCTGTCGGGATCCACGACCTCCACATACTCGGCGTCCAGGCCCGCGTCCTCCAATCGTTCCCGCACGAGCGCCGCGAGCACGTCGGCATCCACCACCCCGTCGCGAAACGCTGCCTGCGTGGCGAACAGTCCTGCCGACAGGCTCCTGGCTTGGGTCCGCTCCTCCTCGGACAGGTACGTATTGCGCGAGGATAGTGCCAGCCCATCGCCCTCGCGGACGGTGGGCGTAACGTCGATCCGGACCGGCATGTCCAGGTCCTGTACCATCTGACGGATCAACGTCGCCTGTTGGTAGTCCTTGCGGCCGAACACCGCCACGTCCGGTTGAACGATCCCGAACAGCTTGGCCACCACCGTCAACACCCCCTCGAAATGGCCCGGCCGGCTGGCCCCGCACAGCCGGGTGGCGGACCTGCCTGGCGTCACCTTCACCGTCGCCTGTCCGCGTGGGTACATCTCCTCCACGGACGGCGTGAAGAGAACTTCTACCCCGCGACGTTCCGCAAGCTCCGCATCCCGCGCCGGGTTCCTGGGGTACCGCTCGAAATCCTCTCCGGGCCCGAACTGCGTGGGGTTCACGAAGATCGACAGTACGATGAGGTCGGTCAGCTCCCGCGCCCGGTCGACCAGTGCCAGGTGACCCTCGTGGAGGTAGCCCATGGTCGGGACCAGGCCGACGGCGGAGCCACCCGTGCCGGCGCCAGGGGACTCGCGCCTCGCCCGGAAGGCCGCGACATCACGGCGAAGCTCGGCGATGGTCGCGACCGTCCTCACTCGTGGGAATGCTCGGGGCCCGGGTACTCGCCGGACCGCACGGCCCGGACGTACGCCTCCACACCGGCGCGCGTGTCACGGGCCAGCTCGGCGAAGCGGCGGAGGAAACGAGGTTGGAAGCCCTCGTTCAGTCCCAGCATGTCGTACAGGACCAGAACCTGCCCATCGCAGCCCGGACCCGCGCCGATCCCGATCGTGGGAACGGGCAGCGTGCCCGTGATCTCTGCGGCGAGGGGCGCGGGGATGAGCTCGAGGACCACGCTGAAGCACCCTGCGTCCGCCAGGGCTCGTGTCTCGGTGCGGATGCGCGCCGCGGCGGCGTCATCGCGGCCCTGGACTCGATACCCGCCCAAAGCGTGGACCGACTGGGGCGTGAGCCCGACATGACCCATCACCGGGATTCCCGCACCGACGAGCCGGGCGACATGCTCGCAGGTCCGCTCGCTGCCCCCCTCGACCTTCACGGCTTCCGCGCCGGTCTCGGCCAGGATTCGCCCCGCGTTACGAACCGTCCGGGCCGGCGTGACGGAGAACGTCGTGAACGGCATGTCCACGACCAGCAGCGCCTCGCGCACCCCCCGGCGGACGGCCCGACCGTGGTGGATCATGTCCTGCAGGGTGACCGGGAGCGTGGTCTCGTGGCCGAGAACGACCTGCCCGAGAGAGTCTCCCACCAGCACGATGTCAACGCCCGACGCGTCGACGAGTCGGGCGAAGAGATAGTCGTACGCAGTGAGCGCGACGATCTTCTCGCCGCGCTCCTTCATCTCCAGCAGGCGCCGGACCGTGGTCCGCCTGCCGCTATCGCCCGTGCTCATAGGCTGAAAACCCGCATCCATACTGGGTTTGACGTGCGCTCGAAGCTAGATGCACTATCAGGACGTGTCAAACGCCATTCGCTACGATTCCCTGCTGGTCCACTACCTGGCCCGCGAGCTCGACGCCCGACTTGGCGGCCATCGCCTGCGAGGCGCCCGCCTCGATTCCGACGCCCATCGTTTCGTCCTGGAGCTGGAGCACGAGCGCATCCTGTGGGAGCTACACCCCACCCGGGGTTGGATCCGGTGCGCCGCGGCGGATGCCCAGGCCACGGCCCGCGAGGCGATGGAAGGGTGGGGCGGCCGCCCGGTTCGCATTCAGCGGCGCGCCCGCGTCCGCAGTGTCCACGCGCCGCTCGACGAACGAATGATCGAGATCGAGGTCGACGCCGGGGGGAGCGACCGGGCGTCGTCCTTCGTCATCGAACTCATGAGCAACCAGTGGAACGTGCTCGCGCTGTCGCCAGACCGGACCATCCTGTCAGCGCTCCGTTCCCGGCAGGCCGGCGGACGGACGCTCAGGGCCGGGGTCGTCTACGTGGCACCCGCCCCTGCGCCCGGGGGGCGGCCCGGGCGGGAAGGCGCAGGCGAGCCGATCTCCCTCGACCGCTGGCTCGAGATCCTGGACGGAGTCCATCCCGACGAGCTCGCGCGCACACTGACGCGGTCGGTCGCGTGGACGAGCCCACTCAACGCAGCTCCCATCCTCGGCGGACAGGCCGGACTGGTGGGGGACCCGACGCTGACCCAGGCGTGGGAACGCTACCGCTCGCTCGCGGCGCTCCCCCCCGCAGCCCCCCGCATCCTCGGGCTCCAGCGCCCGACGGTCTATCCGATGCCGCTCCCCGGCGTACCGGATCGCCCCGCCGATTCCCTGCTCGACGCGTTCGAGGCGGTGCTCGGGGCCAGCGCCAGGAGCCCACTCGCCCCGGAGGTACGCGCCGCCATCGAGGAGCGGCTGGATCGAGCGGATCGCCGCGCTCGGCGGCTGCGCGAC
>CAYXJH010000007.1:0-28474 GCA_964465415.1 uncultured Gemmatimonadaceae bacterium | reverse complement strand
CGCGAGCTCTGGGGACGGGGCCTGGAGTTCGTGGCGGGAGTGGACGAGGTGGGCCGCGGTCCGCTTGCCGGGCCGGTCGTGGCCGCGGCGGTCATCTTCCGGCCGGAAGACCGGGTCCCGGGCGTGACGGACTCGAAGCGTCTGAACGAGGCCGAGCGCGAGGAGCTGGTGGTCGCCATCCGGCGCCGCGCCGTATGCATCGGGGTCGGTGCGGCGAGCTGCGGCGAGGTGGACCGGCTGAACATCCTCCGTGCGACCCACCTGGCGATGCGCCGCGCGGTGGGCAGGTTGAGGGTGGCTCCGGATCACCTGCTGGTGGACGGGCTCCCCGTCCCGGCCCTCGGTCCCCGTCATACCGCCGTGGTGGATGGCGATGCGAAGTCCTTCACGATCGCGTGCGCTTCCATCGTGGCGAAGACGACCCGGGACCGACTCATGAGGCGTCTCGCGGAGCGGTATCCCGGCTACGGCTGGGAGACGAACGTAGGGTACGGGACGCCGGAGCACGTGACCGCGCTCGGTATGCGGGGGCCGACGCCGCACCATCGTCGGAGCTTCGTCCCCGTCCAGCTGTCCCTCTTCCCTGGCTGAAGGCATGGCATGAGCACCGAGCATCTCGAGAACGTTCGTCCGGGCTGGGTCGCCGGCGGCTGGCTCGCCGCGATCGCCGGCACCTCGTTCGTGGTGTTCGCATTCCTCCTGCTGGGGCTGATCGGGCAGGAGATGCCGCGCGATACCCTGTGGACGATGGTCGCCGTGGCGGTGGGCTTCATGCTCGGCGGGTGGTTCACCGGGTATGGCACGGTCGCCGCACCGATCCTTCACGGTGTGGCACTCGGTCTCATGTCGCTCGTGGCGTGGGCCGGCTTGAACCTGTTGATGGTGGTGGCGTTCCGGGGTTTCCGGTGGGAGGGCCTGACCGCCGCCGCGACCGTGTCGGTCATCGTGACGCAGATCGCCGCGGCGGTCGTCGGGTGCTGGTTCGGCTCTCGCGCGGCCCGGCAACGCGCGGAGCGGATCGCCGAGACGCCGGTGACGGGCGTCCGTACGGGAGGTGAGACACCCGACTGACTCGAGCGTCGCCGGCGCACCCGGCAGGTGCTACATTACGGGTGCGCTGCGTCGCGGGGCGCCGAGGGCCGGTAGCTCAGCTGGTAGAGCAGTGGACTTTTAATCCAACGGTCGTGGGTTCGAGTCCCACCCGGCCCATTCGTTACCTAACATGCCCGATTGCCAATCGCTCCCGCCGGCTGAGCTGGCCCGCTTTGTCCAGCGCACGAAGGCATCCTCCGCCTTGCCGGGGGAGCCGGACGTTCCCTTGCTGTTCCGCGAGATCCTCCAGAGGGCGGCCGAGCTCGTGCCGTCGGAATCCGGCGCCATCCTGCTCGACGAGCCGCTGTCCAAGGTCATGCCGCCGGAGGCGAGAAGCCTGCATTTCGTGGCAGCGTTCGGCCCCGCGGCCGACACGCTGTTGGGGCAATCGATCCCGGCCGCGCACGGGGTGGCGGGGCACGTGTACTGCACGGGGAGCGCGCATCTGGCCGCGGTGGCCGGTGCGGAATCGACGTCGGGGGGATACGTGGACCGCAGTACCGGGTACGCCACGCGCTCGATCATCGCGGCGCCAATCGTGATCGGGGACTCGGTGTGCGGCGCGATTCAGCTGGTGAATCCGTGCGACGGCCAATCGTACGACGAGCGCGACCTCCTGCTGCTCGAAGTGTTCGCGAGCTACACGGCGTCCGGAATCCAGAACATGCTGGACGCACGGCATGCCCAGGAGCTGGCCCGGATGGACGACCTGACCGGGCTGTTCAACGACCGTTACCTGCACGTCCGGCTGCGCGACGAGCTGGCGAAAGCCGCCCGGGAGGGCACGTCCTGCGCGCTCCTGTTCATCGACCTGGACAACTTCAAGCCGGTCAATGATCGGTACGGGCACCTGGTGGGGAGCCAGGTGCTGCGCGAGGTGGGATTCGTCCTGCGGCGGGCCACGGCCAACCTGGACGCGATCGTGGCCCGGTACGGTGGCGACGAGTTCGCCGTGGTCCTCCCCGGCCTCGGCGGGGACGCGGCCCAGCCGGTGGCCGAGCGCATCCGCCAGGCCGTGGCGTCCGCCGTCTTCCTGGAGACGGCCCGCGGTCTGGAGTTCCCGGCCCTACACCTCCGCAACGCCGTCACCGCGTCGGTGGGCGTGGCGGCGTTGGAGCCCGGGGATGAGGTGACGGACGAGCCGGCGCTGTGGCTGATCCGGGCGGCGGATCGGGCGATGTACCGGGCAAAATCGGCGGGCAAGGATCGGGTCATCCTGTCCAGCGCCTGAGCCTGGCACGCGGGTCCGGGCGGACCGGCATCTACTGGCCACACCCGGCGTGCGGGGGTTAGTTTCGGTCCTCATGGGTCGATTCAGTTCGCTTCTGTCGGCGTTGAGCACACGGGCCGGGAATCTCCCCCGGGGGCTGCAGGTAGTCCTGGCCGTTTCTGTTGTGGCGGTGGTCGCCGTGGGCTCCGTCCTGCTCTACCAGACCTACGAGTTCGTCGAGCACGACAACCAGTTCTGTCTCCAGTGTCACCTGATGCGGGACCCATTCGAGCGGTTCGCGCGCAGCGCCCACCGGGATCTTGGATGCAAGGTATGCCACCGCCCCAACATCATGGAACGAAGCCAGATGGGGCTGGCCCAGGTGATCGAGCAGCCCGACGAGATCCGCGTCCATGCGCACGTGCCCAACGCGGTCTGCGCCGAGTGCCACATTGAAGGGGATCCGGAACGTTGGCGTCACATCGCGAGCACGGCCGGCCACCGGATCCACCTCGAGTCCGACGACCCCGGCCTTCAGGGATTTCAGTGCGTCGAGTGCCACTCCACGGGCGTGCACGAGTTCGCGCCTACCGAGCGGACTTGCGGGCAGGCCGGGTGTCACGAGACGACGACGATCCAGCTCGGCCGGATGGCCGACATCACGATCCACTGCGCCACCTGCCACGAGTTCACCGCGCCGGTGCCGGAGACCGCGCTAGCCGTCGAGGTCGCCACGTCCATGCGACCCCAGGCGGCCGAGTGCATGAGCTGTCACCAGATGCGCCTTCTGCTGACCGACTTCCCGCCAGACGAGCCGCACGACGCGGTATGCGGTGCATGCCACAACCCGCACGTGCAGCAAACGCCACAGGAGGCGGTCCAGACGTGTGGCACGGCGGGCTGTCACGATCGACCTGCGGACACCACCCCCTTCCACCGGGGCCTGGCCGTGGGGGTTCTGGAGAACTGTCTGACGTGCCACGAGGCGCACGAGTTCCGCATTCCCCACGGCGGCATGGACTGCATGGCCTGTCACACCGACATCTATCGGGATGCGCCGTCCCCTGGCGAGGCGCTGTCCGGGGCGGGGCTGGTCATGGGGAGCTCGCGGGCGGCGCGCACACCGGAAGCGGGCTGGCCTGTCGAGTCAGCGACACGGGACGCGACAGTCCCGGGTGCGGCGCTCGCGATGCACGTGGTGGCGGTGCAGCAGACGCCGCTCCAGGCGCCTCCCGCCCAGCAACCCGGCATCCTGACAAGGGACACCCTGGGATTCTGGCACGCTCAGCACCGCAACGTGGAGTGCACCGAGTGCCATTCGGTACGGGACCGCCACGGCGCGGTCACGGTCACGAGCCTGCGCGATTGTCGCTCGTGCCATCACACCGAGCCGGTCGCCACCCCGTGCGTCCAGTGCCACGACCGGAGTGCCGTCCGTCGGCTCTCGACGCAGGTCAGCCGCGTGATGGACATACGGGTCGGCGGGCTCGACCGACCGCGACGCACCCTGCCGTTCGACCACGCCGACCACCTCCAGTACGATTGTCAGCAGTGCCATACCCAGGGCCTGGCCCTGAGTGCGGCGGGGTTGGGCTGCGCAGGGTGCCACCAGGAGCACCACCAGTCGACGGTCTCATGCATGGCGTGCCATCCGACACCCGCGGCGGGAGCCCACGACCTGAACGCGCATCTAGGCTGTGCCGGCTCCGGGTGCCATGACGCTGCCCCGGCCTCAGTACAGGCGGTACCCAGGACGCGGGATTTCTGCCTGGCCTGTCATCAGGACCTGGTCGAGCACCGGCCGGGTCGCAACTGTGTCGCCTGCCATGCCCTGCCCGCGGGCACGGGGGCGTAACCATGGACGGAGCATCATGATTCACCGACCCCTCCTCGTGTTCGTGGCTATGGCGCTGCTGCTCGCCGGCTGCGAGCGGCGCGACGACCAGCAGACCGGGGCGATCCGCGACCAGGACGTGCTGGCCGCCCGGGCCGAGCTCGACCCCAGGGTCGTGGACGCGCTCGACAGCGGCAACGCCGCGTACCGGGACAGGGATTACGAACGGGCGCTGGATCTTTACAACGAAGCGATCGCCCTGGATGATGATCTGGCCGCCGGTTGGTTCGGCGTGTACATGGCTCAGCTCGCGCTGGGCAACGCGGATGCGGCGGAGGCGGCGATGGAACAGGCGCGAGCCCGTGCGCCGGGGGCTTCGTTGATGCACCCGGACCCTGGCATGCCGGTCCCCGCCGACCACCCGGCGCTCTCCGACACCCTGCCGTGAGCCGTTCGCCCGCGACCCTTGGTCTGGTCCTGGCCGTCACGGTGCTCGCCGGGTGTGAGCACGAAGCCTACGAGGCCCCGCCGGAGGAGGGCCGGATCGAGCTGGCCGACTCCCTCTACTCGCCCGCACTCTTCGATACGATCGCCTGGGCGTCCTCTGCCGAGCGGATCGCCGCGGGGAACCTCGTCTACGCCGACCACTGCCGGCGCTGCCACGGTCCCGTCGGCGAGGGAGGTCCGGCCAGCGTGGCCGGGCGCGAGTTCGTCGTGCCTTCCCTGGTCCGGGCCGACTGGCCCTTCGGCGACGACATCGCTGCCGTTCGTCATCGTACGTTCACCGGCCACACCGGTGGAATGCCCAGCTGGGGTTTGACACGGCTGACACCACGCGAGATCGACGCGGTCGCCTCCTATCTGGTGGAGCAGCTTCGTCCCGAGATGCTCGCCGATCCGTCCAGTCCGTCCGCCATCCGCTGACCCCGCCTGCGCAATCGGCCGCGTCCGGGGCCGATGTGCTCGCAGACGAAGGAGAGGTGCGCGAAATCGCGCGCCGAGGTGCGCGAAACCGCGCGATCCGACATGGATCCGGCCGTTCGACTCGCACGTCGTAATCGCCCTGACTCGTTGTGTCGCAACAACTCTTGCCCCGCCCAGCCGGAATGGTCCTCGTCTTGTACTTAGACATGCCGGCGACACGCCCGTCGTGAGAGCGGGCCACACCTTCGGAGGCGAGAGATGTCGGCAACCATGATGGAGACGCGGAAGGGCGGGCGGGCACTGACGCTCGGGCTTGGATCCGCGGGCAAGCTGGCGGTGAGCTGGGCGGTCGGTGGCGGGATCCTGGTCGGTGGCGTTCTGGTGGCGGCCATGACGCTGGCGGGCCAGCTGAGCGGCTTCGGCCTGCTACTGACGGCGACCGGCCTGTTTGCCGTGGGCGCGGTGCTGGGCTTCGTACACGGCGGGCTGCTGGGTTGGATCGGCCGCCGCGAGGATGAAAGCCACCGTGACGCCCTTGTGAGCCTGGGGATGGGCGCCGTATACGCGGTTCCGGCGCTATTGGTGAGCTGGCTGGTGGCCGGGTGGATCGCGATGACGTCGGTGGCGCTGTACTCGGGAAAGGTGGCGGGGCTGGTGGGCTCCGGCGTGGGCTGGCTGATCGGGATCGCGCTCCTGGTCGTGTCGGCCGAGCAGGGCTGGACCGCGGTACGGCGGCTATACGCGAGCTGGTCCAACGCCCGCGTGGCGTCGCTGCTGGTGGCGGCGCTGTACGGCGGCCTGCTGGCGGTGTTCCTGGCCGAGCGGCCCCAGCTGTGGGGTCTCCACGTGCAGGTGACGCCCGTCGGTGCGGTACTCCTGGCCACGGCGGTGACGCTTTGGCTCGCGAGCCCCGTGGTGGCCGTATCGTTGTCGCTACTGGACCGGCTGCCGTCTCACCGTCCGGCCGTGGCCTTCGGCGGGCGGGGTACCGCGCTGGTGAGCATGGGGATCGCCGTGGCCGTGGGCGTGGTTGTGGCGCTGATCGCGCTGCCTTTCTACACGACGGCGTATGGGCTCTCGGCGGGTGGGCTGGCGGGTGGTCTGAGCGGCGCGCTCGTGGACGAAGTGCTCTTCAGGCTCTTTGTCGTGACGGCGGTGGCCTGGGTCGGCCTTAGGGAGTTTGGCTTCACGGAGAGCAAGGCGGTCGGAGTGGCCATCGGGGTGGCAACGCTGGCGCAGGTGCTGATCTACCTGCCGGGCATCCTCGCCATTGGTTTCCCTTCCACGGCGACCCTGCTGGGTTTCGTGGTCGTGACCGCGATCGTGCCGGCGGTGGCGTTCGGGGTGCTGTTCTGGCAGCGAGGCTTCGGTACCGCAGTGCTGGCGCACGCGACCGCCCTGACGGCGCTGTTCCTGGTCGTGGGTGCGTAGCCAGGTGCGGGCGGGATTGTGGACAGGTGAGGTGGGTGGCATCTTCGTGAGGCACTCCGCGTGGCGTAGCGCGGTGAGGGGGTTCCGGTGTTGGAGGGTCGATGAGCTGGATCCGACGGCTTCGGAGTCAGCCGCTTCGGACGAAGCTGGTGATCACGGCCGTGGGTACGGCCGTGATCGTATTCGGCGTCGTTTCGACCCTGACCTTCGGATACTGGCGGCAGGAGTCGGTGGCCGCGGCGGAGCAACAGGCGTTGCTCGCCGCGGCCTCCGTGCGTTCCGCGGTGGAGACGGGGCTGACGGCCGGCGATCATGGCCGGGCTCGTCGCGCCCTGCAGGAGCTAGTCCGGCTCGAGTCGATCGTGGGAGCCCGCGTGTACGGGACCGACGGGTCGATCCTGGTCTCCAGCGATCGGGCCGAGGAGGGGGTCCGCCCGGTGGGAGTCTGGATCCCGACGCCCCGGGACCTACCGGCCGGCGGAACGGCCCGGTTGACGCCGGACGGCGACCTCGTCAACGCGTTCATGCCCGTCCGTGCAGGGGGAGCGTCCATCCTGCAGGTCGACTTCTCGCTGGCCCCCCTTCAGGCCGCGATGGACCGAGCGGCCCGTCTCGGCCTGCTTCTGCTGGTCGGGTCGCTGGCGGCGGTCATCTTCATCGTGGCCACCATGCTGGAGCGGGAGGTGATGACGCCCATCGAGCGGGTCGCGGGGATCCTGAGACAGGAAGGGGAGAGCAACCGGGTGGCCGATCTGGCCACCATCGAAGCGTCCGTGTCGGACCTGCTCCGGAAGGAGCGGGAGGCGGCATTGCGGGCGGCGGAGCAGGACCGCCAGCTGGCCACGCAGGCGGGGTTCGCGCAGGTCGGCGAGATGGCGGCGGAAATGGCGCACGAGTTCAAGCGGCCGCTGGCCTCGATCCGATCCGCGGTAATGTTGCTCGAGCAGGAATACCAGCTGGACCGGGACGCGCAGTCGTTGCTGGCCGCCGTGGATAGTCAGCTGGGGAAGCTGACCGAGACCATGCAGGACCTTTTCGCGCTGGCCAAGCCGGTGGAGCTGGAGCATGAGCGCGTGGAGCTGGCGGACACGGTGGACAGCGCGCTGTCGCAGCTGGCGGGGCTCATCGATACGAGTGGCAAGCGTGTGATCCGCGAGTACGATCCCGACGCTGGCGCCGTTTACGGGGATCGGCATCGCATCGAGCAGGCCGTGCTCAACGTGATGCTGAACGCCATGGAGGCCATGGAGGCCGGTGGCACGCTGACCGTCAGCATCCAACCGGTCGGCTCGGAGGTGGCCCTCGAGTTCAGCGACACCGGTCCCGGGATCCCGGAAGCGGAGATCGAGAAGGTGATCCTTCCATTCTATTCCACCAAGCCGACGGGCACCGGTTTGGGGCTGCCGCTTGTGGCGCGCGTCGTCGCGGCCCATCGTGGCGACCTGAATATTCGGAGCGAGCCGGGGCGAGGCACGACGGTGCGCATCGTGTTGCCGACCCGGCCCGTGGCGGAGCAGCCTGGCGGAGAGGCGGAGTGGCGAACGCACGCATCCTGATCCTGGAAGACGACGATCTCCTGCGGCAGGTGACGGCCGAACGGTTGGAGCGGGAGGGGTATGCCGTGGTTGCGGCGTCCAACCTGGGAGAGGCTCGGGCCCACCTGGACAAGCAGACGCCGGACCTGGCGATCCTGGACATCAAGCTGCCGGATGGCGAAGGAACGGAACTCCTCGAGGAACTTACGCGGACCGGCGAGACCGTCTGCGTGATGATGTCCGCCCATGCGACGGTGCAGTCGGCCGTGGCCGCGCTCAGGGCGGGCGCGGTCGATTACATGGAAAAGCCGTTCAGCTTCGACCGGCTCAGCGCGACGATCCGCGGGGCGCTCGAGCGGACGCGGCTGCAACGGGAAGTCCGGGCGCTCCGTGAGCGGACGGGTGTAGGCGAGGACGTCGTGGGAGACAGTGCCGCGATGGAGGAGGTGTTCCGGCTGGTGCGCCGTGTCGCGCCGGCCGACAGCACGACGGTCCTCCTCGAAGGCGAGACGGGTACCGGCAAGGGGCTTCTGGCCCGCGCGATCCACGCGGCGAGCGCTCGCGTCGACGGACCCTTCATCAACGTGACGTGCTCCGCGCTGGCCGAGAGCGTGATGGAGTCGGAGCTCTTCGGCCACGAGAAGGGCGCGTTCACGGACGCCCGCACCATGAAGCGGGGACTCGTCGAGCTGGCGGAGGGGGGCACGCTGTTCCTGGACGAGATCGGTGAGATGGGCCTGCGGCTCCAGGGCAAGCTGCTGCGATTCATCGAGGAGAAGCGGTTCCGCCGCGTCGGTGGGACGAAGGACCTGGCGGTGGATGCTCGACTGGTGGCAGCCACGAACAGGGATCTGGAGAAGGAGGTAGAGGCGGGCGCGTTCCGGGAGGATCTGTACTACCGGCTGCGTGTGTTCCCGATCCTGTTGCCACCCCTGCGGGAGCGGTCGTCCGACATCCCGGCGCTGGTGAAGACGTTCATCGACGAGTTCAACCGGCAGTTCGGGAAGAAGATCACCCAGGTCGCGCCGGAGACGATGGAGGTCCTGAAAGGGTATCGGTGGCCCGGCAACGTCCGGGAGCTTCGCAACCTTATCGAGCGGACCGTGCTGCTTGCGGACGGACCGGTCTTGACGCCGTCGATGCTGCCGCCTCAGATCGCGGGGCGCCATTCGGCTCCGGAGCCGGTCGTGGAGCTGGGCACGGAGGGCGTCGACTTCGAATCGCTCGAACGGAGTTTGCTGGAAGCGGCGCTGCGACGCGCCGAGGGCAATCGAACGGAAGCGGGGAGGTTGCTGGGGATGAGCCGACACCAGGTGCGGAACAGGCTCAAGAAGTACGGGCTCGAGGAATGATCTGGCGGTCCGGGTGGGTCGGAGCCGCGCTATTGCTCGTGGTGGTGTCGTCGCCAATGGCGGCGCAGGCCACACTGGAATGCCAACGTTGTCACGGTGAGCTCGAGCTGATCCGGCAGCATGTGGCGACGCTGGCGGATGCGCGCCGCATGCTGGTGGTGGATGCGGACCTTGCGGGTTCGGCTCACGGGGGCATGGGGTGCGTCGAGTGCCACACCGGCTTCGCCCGGTTCCCCCACCCGGCCGCGGCGCAGACGGCCACGTGCCAGAGCTGTCACGAGTCGGCGACATCAGAGTGGCGCCTCGGAACGCACGGTCCGGCCGAGGGGGACCCCGCGTTCGATGGCGCCGAACCGACGACGTGTACACAGTGCCACGGCGTGCACACGGTTGCAGACCGTGCAGCGCTGGCGGAGGGGCCGGCGCTCGTGGCCATGAACGAACGGTGCTCGTCCTGTCACGAGACGCAACGTTTGCCTGCCGGCGACCCGCACCGAGGCGATATCGGTCACGTGGGTTGCCACTCGTGTCACGCGGCCCACAGCACCCGCCCGCCCAGGGAGCCCGAGTCGTGGATGGCGGCGCACAACCAGCCCATGTTCTGCGCGGGGTGCCACCGGGCGTCCGTGGAGCAGTGGCTGACGGATGTGCACGGGCAGGCGCTGATGGCCATCGATCCGGGTGCGTACGATGGTCAGTACGGTGCCGCCGGTCCGCCCACGTGCTCGACCTGCCACGGAGCGCACCCCACGGCGCGGGCAGGGGACCGGGGATTCAGCGTGGCCGCCGTGGAGCGCTGCATCGCGTGCCACGAGCATGCAGGTCGTACGTTCTTCGGTTCCTACCATGGCAAAGCGACCGCCCTGGGCTCGGTCATATCGGCCACGTGCGTCGACTGTCACGGCGCGCACCAGATCTACCCGGCCGCCGATCCGCGTTCCATGGTGGCGGAGGCCAACCTGGTCACGACCTGCCAGGCCTGCCACCCGTACGCCCGGCCGGCGTTCACGCTGTACGACTCGCACCCGGACCCGTTCAACAGGGAGCGAAACCCCTACATTTTCTACTCGTTCTGGTTCATGAACTCGTTGCTGATCGGGACGTTGACGGTCTTCGGTCTCCATACGTTGGCGTGGTGGGCGCGAATCATGGTCGACCGCCGGCGCGGGATCGTACATGGGCCGGGGCACGGCCATGGCCGCGCGCAGGAGCAGGGAGGCGCCAGTGAGTGAGTCGACGCTGCAGCACGACTATGGCGACGGCGGCATACCGCTGGACTCGGCGCAACGCGGCCGGGGCCCGTTCATCTGGCGGTTCAACCTATTCCACCGGATGACCCATGGGTTCGCGATCCTGTCGTTCTACATCCTGATCCTGACCGGGATTCCGCTGCGATTCGCGTGCGCGCCGTTCGCGGAGCCGCTCATCCGATTCTGGGGCGGCGTGGAGCGGGCCGGGCTGATCCATCGATGGGCGGCGGGCTTCATGGTGACGTACACGCTGGTGCACATCGTGTACGTAGCGGTGAAATTCTCCCGTGCGTCGAACAAGAAGCGTTGGTTGTGGGGCTCGGACACGTTGCTGCCCCACCCGCAGGATGCACGGGACTTCATCCAGCAATGGAAGTGGTATTTCGGCAAGGGTGAGCGCCCGAGGTTCGGCCGGTACGCGTATCTCGAGAAGATGGACTACCTGGGCGAGGTCTGGGGGTTCGTGATCATCGGCGGTTCGGGATTCATGCTCTGGTTCCCGGAGTTCTTCGGGCGCTGGATGCCCGGCTGGATGTTCAACGTAGCCACCATCTTCCATGCGTACGAGGCGATGCTTGCGGCGGCATTCCTCTTCACGATCCACTTCTTCAATGTCCACCTCCGGCCGGACAAGTTCCCCCTGGACGCGGTGATGTTCACCGGGCGCGCCACATTGGACTATATGGAGGAGGAGCACCCGGGCATGATGGACCAGATCGAGGCGGTCGCGCACGAGCCCGTCTCGGAGAACGCCATCGCCGACCGCCGCGCGCCGCCACCGTCGCGCAGGCAGACACTCGTCGCCGCGATCTTCGGATTCGCGGCCTGGGGCGTGGGACTCGCTACCATCGGGATGATTCTATGGGCCGCCTTCTGCTGACCGCTCTGCTCGTGGTCCTCGTCGCGGGATGCGACGTGGTGGAGCGGGATCCTGCGGATCCGCACGCGGACCTGGCGTGCGCGGCCTGCCACCAGGGCGCCACAGGCGAGCGAGGCAGGGCGATGGTACCGGAGGCGACGTGCACATCGGCCGGGTGCCACGGCGACCGGGGCCCCGCGGAAGTGCGATTCGCCACGGTCACGTTCCCGCATCGGGACCACGCCGGCGATGCCCCCGTCCGTTTGACCTGCGCCGGGTGTCACACCCATGATCGGGGGGAGGATCCGATCCGCGCGTCGGTCGATGCGTGCGCGCTCTGCCACGTGGGCCAGCTGACGGGCGCGGAGCCGCAGCAGTGCCGGCTCTGCCACCTCGATCCGGACCATTCCATGCTCACCAGCCAGGGCGTGGCCATCTCGCATTCGCAGCTTCCGTGGATCGAGATCGGCTGCGTCCGATGCCATTACGATCTGGCGAGCCCGGACGTGGGTGTTCCGGTCCAGACCTGCCACCAGTGTCACGACCGGCTGGACCAGCTGCACCAACGGGCCGTGGGCCAGGATCTGCACCCACTGCACGCGGGGCTGACGTGCACGGCGTGTCATGCCCGGGACATCCACCATATGGAGGCCATGAGCTCGGCCGTGGACCTGGTCTGCGCCGACTGCCACGTGGAGGCGCACCAGGTACGTCTGCAGCGGCCCAACGAGCCGCCCAGCACCCTGTGCTCCGAATGCCACCTGGGCGTCCATGCTGCCCAGCAGCGTCTGTTGCTGGGAATCCGGCCCAACGGCCGGACCATGCCGGCCGAGCATTTCATCGCCGGCATCACGTGTCGTTCCTGCCACATCGCCACCGAGCGGACGGCGGTCGAGCCGACCGTCCCGATCCGGGGCCAGGCCGCCGCCTGCGCGAGCTGCCACGAGCGGGAGTATGAACGGATCCTGCGCTGGTGGATCGACGGGGTCCAGGTCCGGGCGGCATCGAGTGGGCAGTACATCGAGCAGGCGTCGCGGCGACTGGCGCAGGCTCCGGACACGTCGATCCATCTGATCCGGATGTCCCGGGAGATGGTGGGTCTCGTGGCGGAGGCCGGCGGGCAGCACAATCTGGAGCTGAGCGATCGGCTCATGCGGGAGGCCGTGGCCCACGTGCAGCAGGCGTACCGGCTTGCCGGCCAGTCGCCGCCGCCGCCGCCGGACCTGGGCAGGGTGCCGCATACAGGCCTGTGCTCGTATTGCCACTACGACCCCCGCGAGCCCTGGAACTTCGAGGCCATGGCGGAGGACTTCCACGAGCGCGTCCTTCGATTGGGCCAGTAGCCGTACTCCGGCGGCGCCCCTATGGCGGCGCCGTCGTTCTTGCGACAGCGTCGCGCGTGCGTTAGCGTTTAGGCCTCTCCCTTTGTCGCTCACCTGAGGAAATCCACGGCGTGAGGATCGAGCCGAACGTGCCGAAGCCGGCCGACACGTCTGTCGCGCACGCGAGCGAACGTGACGAGCTGGCCCTACCCGACGACCGCCTCCGGCGCGCGGAGGAGCGGTTGCGCAGGTCGGTGTCGTTACTCCAGGCGACCCTGGATTCCACTACGGACGGCTTCCTCGTCGTGGACCGTGCGGGCCGCATCGTCAGCCACAACCGCCGCTTCGAAGAGATCTGGGGGCTCCCCTCGGCACTTCTGCGCAACGGTGACGACCGGCGGGTGCTCGAGCTCGCGATGGAGAAGCTCCAAGATCCGACCGGCTTCGTGGATCGTGTGAAGGCGCTGTACCGGGAGCCGACGCAGAGCGGCTACGACCTGCTCCGATTCCGTGACGGCCGCGTGATCGAACGGTATTCCCGCGCCCAGCGCCTGGGGTCGGAAGTGATCGGGCGGGTCTGGACGTTCCGTGACGTGACCGACCAGAAGCGGATGCAGGAGGCGCTCCTGGCGAGCGAGCGCCGCTATCGCCGTCTCTTCGAGGAATCGCGGCACGCCTTGTACATCAATACGCAGGAGGGCCACTTCGTCGACATCAACCGCGCGATGCTCGAGCTGTTCGGCTATACGCGCCGGGAGATGCTGGCCCTGAACGCGTCCGCGCTGTACCTGGACCCTGAGGCGCGGGAGCGGTTCCAGCAGTTGGCGGCGGACCGCGGTTCCGTTCGCAACCACGAGGTCCAGCTCATCGACCGGGGCGGTCGGGTTCTGGACTGCCTCATCACGGCCACCGCGCGCCGGTCCTCGGACGGCGAGATCACGGGATACGAAGGCATCATTGAGGACATCACGGAGCGTAAGCGATCGACGCAGGCGCTGGAGCAGAGCGAGCGGTATTTCCGGTCGTTGATCGAGAACGCGCTGGACACGATCACCATCCTCGCGGCTGACGGCACCATCAAGTATGAGAGCCCATCCGTCGAGCGGGTCCTGGGCTACGCTCCGCAGGAGGTGGTCGGGTGCAACGTTTTCGACTTCGTGCACCCCGATGACGCCGACCGGGTGCGGGACGTGTTCGGCAGGGTCGGGGGCGGGACGGGCGCGACGTCGTCATTCGAGGTCCGGTTCCGGCACAGGAACGGGTCCTGGCGGCTGCTCGAAGCGGTGGGGCGGAACCTCCTTCACGACCCGTCCGTCGCCGGCATCGTGGTGAACGCGCGCGACGCGACCGAGCGGAAGGAAGCGGAGGAGCGCCTGCTCCATGACGCGTTCCACGATCGCTTGACCGGGCTGCCGAACCGGGCGTTGTTCATGGACCGCCTGGCGCAATTCGTCCGGCGGGGTCGCCGGGAGGACACGCCTGGCTTCACGGTCCTGTTCATGGACGTGGACCGTTTCAAGCCGGTGAACGACAGTCTTGGCCACGGCATCGGGGATCAGCTGCTGGCGGAGATCGGTCGGCGACTGGAGGACTGCCTGCGCCCGGGTGACACGGTCGCCCGGGTCGGAGGGGATGAGTTCGCCCTCCTGTTGGATGGAACCGGAACCGCCGCCGATGCCGATGTGATCGCGGAGCGGATCCATGACGCCATGGAGCGGCCCTTCTCCATCGGCGGGCGGGAGGTCTACGCCAGTGTCAGCATCGGCATCGCGTTGGGCGCGCAGCGCTACGAGCGTGCGGAAGACATCCTGCGCGACGCCGACATCGCGATGTACCGATCGAAGAAGGCGGGACGCGCGCGCAGCGAGATTTTCGATCGGACCATGCACGAGGAGGCGGTGGCGAGGCTCGAGCTGGAGACCAGCCTGCGGGCGGCGGTCGATCGGCAGGAGTTCGTGCTTGAGTTCCAACCCATCGTCTCGTTGCGCGATGGGAGGGTCCTGGGGCTGGAGGCGCTGCTGCGCTGGCAGCATCCGGAGCGTGGATTGCTCCGTCCGGACAGCTTCCTTGACATGGCCGAGGAGACGGGGCTCCTCGTGCCCATCGGCTGGTGGACCGTGGAGGAGGCGGCTCGCCGGGCAGCGGAGTGGTGGGACCCGGAGCTGGGGACGCCGTACGTCGCGGTCAACCTGTCCGCGACCCAGCTGTCGCAGCCGGACCTGATCGACCACGTCCGGGGCATCCTGACAAGGACCGGCGCGCCGCCGGCCGCGCTTCGCCTGGAGCTGACCGAGAACGTGGTCATGGAGCAAGCCGAGTCCACGGTCCGGACGCTGGAAAGCCTGCGTTCCATGGGCGTGTCCCTGATGATCGACGACTTCGGCACGGGGTACTCCTCGCTCAGTTACCTTCATCGGTTCGCGGCCCAGGCGCTGAAGATCGATGACGCGTTCATCAACGAGATGGGGCCCAGGGGCGAGAACAGCGAGATCGTACGCACGATCGTGGCGCTGGCGGACGAGCTGGAGATGGAGGTCGTCGCCGAGGGGGTGGAGACCGCCGAGCAGCTCCGGATGGTCCGGATCCTGGGTTGCCGGGCGGCCCAGGGGTATCACCTTGCCCGACCCATGTCCGCGGACCAGGTTGCTGAGATCCGGAAACGCGTGTGGGAGATCAAATAGCCCGCCGCCCTTCAGGAAGCGAGGTTGGCCGAGATGACGATGCGGGTGGCAGCGCTGTCGGCTTTGCTGATAATCGCCGGATGCGCGGCGGGCACGGAGGAAGCGGCAGACCTCGTCCTGATCAACGGCCGGGTCGTGACCATGGACGCCGACCATTCCCGCGCCAGCGCCGTGGCGATCGTGGGAGACCGGATCCGCGCGGTGGGGAGCGACCGGGCAATGCGCCGCCACATCGCTGCGGGCACCCGCTCGATCGACCTGGAGGGCCGACTCCTGATCCCCGGCTTCATCGAGGGCCATGGCCATTTCATGGGCGTGGGCGAGAGTCGGATCAACCTGGACCTGACGGTGGCGGAGACCTGGGACGACATCGTGGCCATGGTGGCCGATGCGGTGTCGGGCGCCGCGCCGGGCGAATGGATCGTCGGGCGGGGGTGGCATCAGGAGAAGTGGGATCCCGAGCCGGAGGGGGCCATCGAAGGCGTTCCGACCCATCACGGTCTGAGCGCCGTATCGCCCCGGAATCCGGTGCTCCTGACCCACGCCAGTGGGCACGCCGGTTTCGCCAATGCGCTGGCCCTCGAGCTGGGCGGTGTCGACCGCGGGTACCGGCCGCCGGAGGGTGGCGAGGTGGTGCGCGATGACGCGGGTGAGCCGACCGGGCTGCTGCGGGAGCTGGCCCAGCAGCCGATTCGGGCGGCGCACGCCCGCGCCCTCGCGGAGCGGACCGACGAGGAGCGGTGGGCGCATTTCCGGCGGGTGGTCGAGCTGGCGTCCGAGGAAGCCTTGTCGAAGGGCGTGACGTCGTTCCACGACGCGGGTTCGTCCTTCGAGACGATCGACGGGTTCCGGCGACTGGCCGACGCCGGCGAGCTGCCCGTGCGGCTCTACGTAATGGTGCGGGGTGAGTCCAACGAGACGCTGGCATCGAGGCTCCCCGAATATCGCATGATCGGTGTCGGCAATGGGCACCTCACCGTGCGCTCGATCAAACGCCAGATCGACGGCGCGCTGGGCGCGCACGGGGCATGGCTCCTCGAGCCGTATGACGACCTGGCGTCGACGGGGCTGGTGCTGGAATCGGTTGAAGAGGTCAGCCGGACGGCTGAGATCGCCATCGAGCACGGCTTCCAACTGAACACCCACGCGATCGGGGATCGGGCGAACCGAGAGGTGCTGGACATCTACCAACGCGTCTTCGAGGCCAATCCCGAGCAGACCGACCTGCGCTGGCGGATCGAGCACGCGCAGCATGTCCATCCCGAGGATCTACCCAGGTTCGCCGAGCTCGGGGTGATCGCGTCGATGCAGGGCGTGCACGGCACGTCCGACGCCCCGTGGGTCCCGCGACGGCTGGGCGAGACTCGGGCCGCACAGACATCCTACCGGTGGCAAGACCTGTGGCAGAGCGGCGCGGTGGTCACGAACGGCACGGATGCCCCGGTGGAGGATCTGGATCCGATCGCCAGCTTCTGGGCGTCCATCTCCCGTCGGCTCCCGGACGGGCGTCGTTTCGATCCGGACCAGCGGATGACCCGCGAGCAGGCACTCCAGTCCTACACGATCAACAACGCGTTCGCGGCGTTCGAGGAAGACGTCAAGGGTTCGATCGCGCCCGGCAAGCTGGCGGACCTGGTCGTGCTCTCGACCGACATCATGACTGCGCCGGAAGACGAGGTGCTGGACGCCAGGGTGTTGTACACGATCGTCGGCGGCCGCGTCCTCTACCAACACGCGGACATGACGCCCTGACGAGATAGTCAATGACACCCGAGGGAACCGAGCTGGAAGCGCAGCGCCGCGGTTTCGTGGATCGGCTGCTGCGCGTACCGCTCTTCTTCAAGATCCTGGTGGCCAACGCGGCGATCGTCCTCGGCTTCTCGCTCCTCGCCACCCTGCTGGTGGTTCGGATCCAGGGCGCCGAAGCCGCGGTGGGCCCGCTCCTCGTGCTCGCGGTCGCCGCTGCACTCGTCAGCGTGACGGTCAACGCGGTGATCATTCAGCTCGCCCTGGAGCCGCTCCGCGCGTTGCGCATGACGGCCGACCGCGTCCAGGACGGCGACATGGATGCCCGGGTGCCGCCGTCCAGGTTGGCCGATCGGGACATGGTGCGGGTCACGGAGGCCACCAACGGCATGCTGAACCGCCTCGCCGATTATCGCCGTCGGCTGCGTGAGGTGGCGGCCCGGGCCCTCAACGCTGCGGAGGAGGAGCGGCGGCGAATCTCGCTGGAGCTTCACGATGACGCCTCGCAGCGGCTGGCCGCGATCCTGATGCGGCTGCGAATCGCGCGCAGCGTGGCGGACGGTGAGGCGAAGGACGTGATGCTGGAGGAAGTGCGCCGGGAGCTCGCCGAGACGGCGGACGGGTTGCGCCGGTACGCGCAGGGACTTCGACCGCCGGCCCTGGACGAGCTTGGGCTCGGGCCGGCGATCGAGTCCCACGTCCGGCACGTGGCCGACGCGGCGGTCACGCCCGTGGATGTACGTACCGAGGGTGTCGGGCGCCTGGAATCACCGGAGGCCGAGCTGGCGCTGTACCGGATCGTCCAGGAAGCCATCGCCAACGCGCTCCGCCACAGCCGCGCCAGGCGGATCGGGGTCACGGTCGAGCAGAAGGAGGGCGTCGTCGTGGCGACGGTAACGGATGACGGGGCCGGCTTCAACGTGGACGCGATCCTCAACGCACCGGCTGGCCAGCACGGGCTGGGCCTGTTCGGGATGCGGGAACGCGCAGAGTACGTGGGCGGTCGGGTGGAGATCTCGAGCAGTTCGGGGAAGGGGACGGTCATCCGTGCCGCGGTGCCCGTCCATGGCGCAGGTGGCACACTGCCCGCCGGCCTGGCCGCGCCCGACATCCTCGCCGACGACTGACGAGCGCGCGCGCTCCGGTCGGCCTACTCCTCCGCCCGCAGCAAGCCCGTCTGCAGGGCGAACCGGACCAGCTCGGACCGATGCCGGAGCTGGAGCTTGTCCATGATACGACTCCGGTACGTGTCCACCGTTTTCGGGCTGATGAACAGCTTCTCGCCGATCTCGCTCGAGCTGAACCCTTCCGCCGTCATGGCCAGGACGTCACGCTCCCGCTCGGTCAGCTTGCTCAGCGGTCCGCGCATCTCGTCGGCGTCCGCGTCCTTGTACCGTTCGAGCAGAAGCTTCGCCGCGCTGGGATAGAGGAACACCTCGTCACGGGCCACGGTTCGGATCGCGTGCGTCAGGTCCTCGTCCGCGCTCGTCTTGCGGACGAAGCCGCTGCCCCCAGCGTCCAGGACGGGCAGGAGAAACTCTTCTTCGGCGTGCATGGTGAGCACCAGGACCTTCGTCCCCGTTTCCATGGCGGCGATGCGGCGGGTCGCTTCCATGCCGCCCATGCCCGGCATGGACAGGTCCATGACCACGATGTCCGGTGTGAGCTCCTTGACCTTCTTCAGCGCATCCTCACCCGTCTCCGCCTCTCCGACCACCGTGAGGTCCGGCTCCGCGTCGAGCAGCGCACGGAGGCCGGCGCGCAGGACGCCGTGATCATCGGCCAACAGGATCTTGATCGTTTTCGGCATCATCGCCCACCGCTAGTGTGTCGCCAGTGCGTCATGACCGGACGCCCGTATCGATGCATTACAGTAGCGACGTTCTCGTCCCGCCACCACCACCTCGAACCGCGCTCGGGTCGCGGGGAATCGTGAAGGTGAACCGGGATCCGACGCCGACCTCGCTCTCGACGCCCACGCTCCCCCCGTGGGCCTCCGTCAGGCCCCTGGCGATGGCCAGGCCGAGCCCGATGCCATGACTCCCCTGCTGGCTGGCCTGCCAGAAACGGTCGAACACGTTGGGGATGTCCTCCGCCGGGATCCCCGGCCCGGTGTCCCGGACGGAGAACATCACGACGTCGTCGCAGGTCTCCGCCGCCACGGTGATGGAGCCTCCTGGCCCGGTGAACTTCAGCGCGTTCCCGATCAGGTTCGAGAAGATCTGCTGGACCCGGTCGGCATCCACGGTGATCGTTTCGGGGAGCCCGTGGCCGAGGTGTGTATCGAGGGTCACACCCTGCTCGGTCGCGACGTCGGCCATGGCGCGCACGGCGTCCTCGACCAGCAGCCGGACCGTTTCGGGCCGCCGCACCAGGCGGAGCCGGCCGGCTTCGATACGGCGAACCTCGAGGAGGTCCCGGATCAGTCGCTCCATCTGGACGGCCGCGCCACGGATCCCGTCGAGCTGCGAGCGGGCGGCTTCGACCTGGGCCGAATCCAGCAGCCGGTCCAGCACGCGGGCGGAAACCCGGATGGCGCTGAGGGGGTTGCCCAGGTCGTGCGAGACGACGCTGAGGACCTCGTCCCTCGCCGCGACGGCCTCACGTGCTTCGCGATAGAGACGGGCGTTGTCGACGGCGAGGGCCGCTCGCCGAGCCAGCTCGATGGCGAGCAGCCGGTCATCGGCGTCGTACCGGCGGCCGCGCCTTGCCGAGAACAGGCCGAACGCGCCGAGCGTGCGCCCGCGCGCCACGAGCGGAACCACGAGCATGGACCTGGGCTCGAGCTGACGGAGGATCCAGAGGTGCTCCTCGTTGGCGGCGATGGCGCTCAGCGTCGCGTCCGAGACCTGCTCGATGAGCTCGGGCTCGCCAGTCTCGACGACGGTGACGGAAGGGTGTGCGCGGGCCGCCTCGGGCGGAAACCGCTTGAGCTCCTGCACCAGCGCATCCCTGTCCGGATCGTGGTGCGCGGCCTCCACGCGGTCCAGGCGACCCTCGATCAGCACGTCGATCACGCACCAGTCGGCGAGCTGCGGGAGGGCCAGCCGCGCCAGGCCAGCCAGCGTGGTCCTGTAGTCGAGGGAACGGGCAAGGACGGCGCTGGAATCGGCGAGGAACCGTTGGGTGTCCTCGGACCGCTTGCGGTCGGTGATGTCCCGAAGGACCACCGTGAAGATCCGACTCGACGGGTGATCGATCCGCGAGATGGATGCTTCCGCGGGGAACTCCTCCCCGTTCTTGCGCAGGCCTGCGATCTCGCGCCGGTCGCCCATGCGCCGGGCGGCATGGGCACCCTCCGCGAACCCCTGCATGTGGGCGCGGTGATAGGGGCGGAACCGCTCCGGGATGAGGATTTCCAGCGGTTGGCCCAGCACCTCGTCGCGCCGGTAGCCGAAGATCGTCTCGGCCCCGGTGTTGAACAGCAGGATACGTTGGCGCTCGTCCACCGAGATGATGGCATCGGCGGAGATCTCGACCATGCGCTCGAACTGGGTGCGCAGGAGCTGGGTGTCCGCGTCGCCATCGGCCGCGATCCCGGACGGGTCACGTCGCGGGATCAGGCGCCTCAGCCAGGAGATAGTCGTCACTCGTAGGGCTTCGTTTCGCTCAATGTGGCGCCGAAAGATAGAGCCTGATCCGATGCCGGTCGAGCGCGCACCGGATGTGGACCGGGAGTTGCTCCGTGGCGGGATCGTAGCGATCACGACGTACCGGGACCTCTGCGGCCGAGCGTCCAGATGACGGAATCGAGCAAGGAAAACGCCAGGCGCGTGCACGAGCTACGGGCCTTCGCCCGCGGGACGGACGTCGTGCCGATCCTGGTGCAGCGCGACCCGGATCCCGATGGGATGGCGGGTGCGCTGGGGCTCCGGACCCTGCTGCGCCGTTCCGGGCGCGCGAGCCCGATCATCAGCCTGGGCGAAGTGACCCGGCCGGAGAACCGACGCATGGCCGAGCTTCTGGAACTCCAGGTCACACGTGTCACGACCGATGAGCTGCGCGGCTTCAAGCGGGTGATCGCCGTGGACACCCAACCCGCGCCGGCCGAAAGCCGGACCCGCTATGCCGTCATCGACCACCATCCGCCCCGCCCCGGCTACACGGCGGATTTCGTGGACATCCGCCCCGATGTGGGGGCGGCCGCGACCATGGTCACCGAGTACCTGCGCGCCGGCGGGGAGCAGATCAGCCCGCGTCTGGCGACCGCGCTGCTCTACGGGATCCGTACCGATACGGAGGTCCTGAGACGGGGGACATCCCGGGCCGATATCGAGGCCTATGCCTACCTTCAGGAGCTTGCGGATCCGGAGCTGCTGCGCAAGATCGGGCGGCCCTCATTCTCGGAGGAGGCGATGGTGGCAGTGGGCCGCGCCCTCACCGGATTGAAGCGGCATGAGGACATCGCCGTGGCGTACGTGGGGCGCCTCGACGACCGCAACGCCCACATCCTTCCAAACCTCGCCGACTTCTGCCTTGCGATCGAAGGCGTTTCGTGGGCGGCCGCTAGCGGCCGGGTCGGCGATGAGCTCGCGATCAACATCCGAAGGGTCGGCAGCGGTCCGGGCGCCGGCGACCTGGCTCGGGCCATGGCGGAAGAGGACGGCATGGGCGGCGGCCACCATGCCATGGCGCGGGTGGCATTCGCCGTCGACGATGCCAGCGTCGCACCGAACGAGCCGGGCGACGAGGCGGGGGTGAAGTGGGTGCTGGACCGTATGCTGGCCGGGATCGAGTCGATCCGTGCCGTCAGATGAGGTGCAGCATGCGGTGCATGAGGCGGGCGAACCGGATCGCCTCGATGCCCGCGGCGAAGGTCGGCACGCGCCGTTCGCCCCTGGAGTGGGAGAACAGGCTCGTGATCCCCGCGCTCACGACGCCGGCGGGCGGCAGGGCCCGGCGGAGCCGGATCATCTCGGTCCAGGGGATGAGCCGATCACCTCGCCCGTGGGCGAGAAAGACGGGCACGGGAACGCGGCCGAGGTACGGCCCGGGATCGAGGAGCGGGTCGGCTGCGGTGGCGGCGGCGAGCAGCCGATCGACGAGCTCGGCCACTTGCCGCCGCCGCGACGGATCGAGCGCGTGACCCGTGGGCGGCGCGATGAGATCGAACAGCTCTCGTTGCCGGAGGTCCAGGGGCTCGCGGATCCGGACCTTGACCGGGTCCATGAATGGCTCCCAGGACATGACCTTCATGCGCCCAGCCTCCAGGGCGAGCTGGAGCAGCGCGTCCGCCACACCTTCCATTGCAGGATCGTCCGCGATCAGCCGTAGGTAGTTGCCGCCGAGGATCCAGCGACCGTACGGGTCCGGCTCGAGCCGGTACGTGCGGCCATCGAGCTCGTGCTCCCCCAGAAACGCGAAACGAGATGCCGTCCCGATGTCTGCGTAGCCGCCCCAGGCGGCGATACCGGCCAGGTGCCCGTCCAGGACGGGGTCCGTGGCCGCCATCAACGATTGCGTCGCGCCGAATGAGAACCCGATCACCCCGATCCGACCCGGCGCGGTGATGCCCAGCCCGTCCAGCGTCAAGACCGCCGCCTTGATGGTCTGGACCGTGGGCCCGGGCGCGATCCGGAGCGCTCGCCACTCCGGCAGGTCGGGGACCAGCACCGCGGACCCGGATGCGGCGAGCGCGCGGGCGAGACGCCGGAGGGACGGGTGATGTCGGCCCTGGAAGGTCAGCCCGTGTAGCGGGACCCAACCGGGCAGTGCGCGCTTCTCGCGACGCGGTCGATACAGCGTCGCCGGCAGCGTCTGGCCGTTCCGCCCGTACTCCGTTTCCTCCTCGACCACCGCGCCGGGACGGGGACGGAGGAACTCCATCAGGAAGCGCCCCGTGACGCGCATGGCCGGTACTAGTACGCGGCCACCTCCCTGACCGTGGCCAGGACCCGCTCCGCGTCGGGGAGAATGACGGCCTCCAGCTGCGGTGCGTACGCGACCCAGGTATCCATGCTGGCGACTCGATGAACCGGTGCGTCCAGCCACTCGAACAGGTCGCTGGCGAGCCGGGCGCTGATCTCGCTGCCGATCCCCCAGCTCAGCGAGTCTTCGTGCGCGATCACGACGCGGTTCGTCTTCTTCACGGACCGGGCGATGGTCTCCATGTCCAGCGGGCTCAGGGAGCGGAGGTCGATGACCTCGACGCTCAGGCCGTCCCGTTCCTCGGCCATTCGGGCGGCGTCGACGGATCGTTTCACCACCGCCCCGCACGTCACCAGGGTGAGGTCCGAACCCTCCCGTACGACTTTCGCCCTGCCGAACGGGATCATGAACTCGGGACCGGGATACGGACTCTTGTTGTAGACCTGGCGATACAGGTGTTTGTGTTCGAGGAAGATGACCGGGTCGTCGGCGCGGATCGCCGTTCGCAACAGGCCGGCCGCGTCGAGCGCCGTCGACGGCATGACGACCCGCAGGCCGGGGGAATGGGTGAACAGCGTCTCACCGGTCTGGCTGTGGTAGACGGCGCCGCCCTTCAAGTAACCGCCGTACGTGACCCGGACCACCACCGGCGCCTTCCAGTTGCCGCCGCTCCGGTACCGCATGGTGGCCAGCTCGTTGCGGATTTGCATGAAGGCGGGCCAGATGTAATCGAAGAACTGGATCTCCACCACCGGCTTCAGCCCGCGCAGCGCCATGCCGACGGCGCGACCCACGATGTTCGCCTCGGCCAGCGGAGAATTGAACACGCGCAGCCCGCCGAACTTCTGCTGAAGGCCCCACGTCACCTTGAAGACGCCGCCCTTGCCCTTGACCTCCTCGAGGGCCTCCTCGCGGCTGGCATCGGCCACGTCCTGCCCGAAGATCACGATCCGGGGATCCCGCGCTAGCTCGTCGCGCATGCACGAGTTGAGCAGGTCGACCATGGTCTTCTCATCGCCCTCGAACTGCGGCTCGTCCTCCGAATCGAACTCGGCCGACGTGGGATCCACGTCTTCGGAGTACAGGAACTTCATGGCCGTTTCGGGTGGTGGCTGAGGCTGCTCCAGCGCGCGGTCAGCGGCGTCCTGGAGCTCCTGCGTGACCTCCTGCTCCAGCGCGTCCAGCTCATCGGACGTGGCCACGCCCTCGTCCTCGAGGTGCTGACGGAATCGGACCAGCGGGTCACGGGCCGCCTCCGCCTCCCGCTCCGCCGCCGTCCGGTACATCCGCTCGTCGTCGGACATGGAGTGGGAATACGGACGGACCACCCGGGCATGCAGCAGCGCGGGGCCCTTCCGCTCCCTGCAGTAGGCGACGACGCGAGCCGCTGCCTCGAGGCTCGCGGGCACGTCCGTCCCGTCCACCTCCTCGATGTAGAGGTGGGGGAAACCCCTGACCAGCTCGCTTATGCTCCCGCCCGCCGTGTTGACCTCCACGGGGACCGAGATGGCGTATCCGTTGTCCTCCACCAGGAAGATGACGGGGAGCTTCAGGTTGGACGCGGTGTTCAGCGCCTCCCAGAACTCACCCTCCGACGTCTGCCCTTCCCCGGTGGTGCATAGTACGACCTCGTCGTCCTCGAACGCCTCGATCCTCTCGCGCATCTCGTCCAGGAGCGATGCCCGCCATGCCCCCTCCGCGGTGCCCACCGATTGCAGGTACTGCGTGCCGGTGGGCGAGGACGTGCTCACGATCCGCAGATCCCGGTGTCCCCAGTGGGACGGCATCTGGCGGCCGCCGCTGGACGGGTCGCTTTCCGCGCCGACGGCCTGCAGCAGGTGCTCGTACGGCGTCATGCCCAGCGCTTGACTGAGCGCCCGATCCCGGTAATACAGGTAGAACCAGTCCCTGCCGGGCCGGAGATGGTGCGCGATGGCGACCTGGATCCCCTCATGCCCCGCTCCCGAGATCTGGAAGAAGATCTTGTTCTGGCGCTTGAGTTGGATCTCCCGGTCGTCGGTCCGGCGGGCCGCGACCATCGTCCGATACAGCCCGATCATGGTCGCGGCGTCCGGGCGGGCCGGGGCACCGTTTCCGGACGGTTCCCGGGCGGCGCTCGACGCTCCGCGCTTGCCGCTCTTCTTCCTGGTATCCCTGGTGGCCATGCTCATCCGGATTGGAGTGAAAGACCCGCCAACATAAAACCGGTGATGCGCTGCTCCAAGTACGCGGTCACGAGCTCGCCTACGTCGCACTCGCACTTCGGGTTGCCTTCGGCTATCTTACATCTTCGCCCGACTCCCCGGATCGTTCCGAATGGCGGAGACCATGACGCTGTCCGCAATCCTGGGCCGGGCCTTGCGCCGGCCGGGGCTCATCGGTTCGATGCTACGCGCCGCGTGGCGCTTCCGCGCACGCGGCTGGTGGCGGCGCCCCCCGTTCCTCCCCGTTCCGCCTCGCGAGTACCTGGAGTGGCGGCTGCATACGGCGTACGGCGACGAAGGCCGTGAGCCAACAGCGGACGAAGTGCGCCGCTACCTGCGCTGGGCAAACCACATGCACGGCACGCGCCGTGGGGAGTCGGTGCGATGACAAAGCGATTGATCCTGGCGTTCCTGGCCCTGTGGGTCCTGATCCTGGTCGTGCCCGGTTTCCGTGAACGTGCCCAGCCGCGGCTCCAGGAAGCGGGGGCATGGACCTGGGCGCGGATGGAGGGCCCGCTCTCGCCGGTGACCGACCGATACCGGCGCGTCCAGGCGGAATCGGATCTGAGCGAGATGTCCCGGTTGATGACGATCGCGCGGAACGAGGGTCGGCGCCCCCCGGAGCAGCGCGATTTCGCCGAGTTCCTCAAACGCCACGAGATCGCTCCGGAAGGTCTGGATCCATGGGGCACGCCATACCTGATCCAGCAGGAGGCCGACAGTGTGGCATTGACCTCGGCAGGACCCGACCTGCAGTACGGCACCAACGATGACCTGGTCGTCCGCGTGCGATTCCGGCGCCGATAGCTTGATGATCCGGGTCGGCCTCACGGGGAACATCGCGAGCGGCAAGTCGACGGTCGGCCGGGTCTGGACCCGGCACGGTGCCCCCCTCGTTGATGCCGATGACCTGGCTCGCCGTGCGGTCGCTCCCGGATCCCAAGGCCTCGACGAGGTCCGAAGCCATTTCGGCGACGACGTGATCCGGGACGGAGTGCTCGATCGGGCGGCGCTCCGAAGGATCGTATTCTCCGACCCCGCGGCACGGAAGCAGCTCGAATCTATCGTCCACCCCGTCGTCGGCCAGCTTCGCCGTGAGGAGGACGCCCGGCTCAAAGCCGGTGGCGCCACGCTCGTCGTGCACGACATCCCGCTCCTCTTCGAGGTCGGGCTGCAGGATGACTTCGACCTGATCGTGGTGGTGGACGCACCGAAGGGCCACCGGGCGCGTCGCCTGCGGGTCAACCGGCGGCTGTCCACCGAGGAGATCGAGGGGCTGATGGCGTCCCAGATGGATGCGAGCGTCAAGCGACGCCGGGCCGATGTCGTGATCGTGAACGATGGGACCCGCGGAGATCTGAAAGCCGAGGCGGAACGGGTCTGGAACGATGTGCTCGAGCCCCTGGCCAGGGCGGGCCTCACCGATACAATCGGGGACAGGATCCGGGTGGACATGCATGTTCACACCCATGTTTCCTTCGACTCGTTGAGTCGCGCGGACGACGTGCTGAGTCGGGCGATCACGCTCGGGCTCGGCCGGGTCGCGATCACGGATCACAACGAGATCCAGGCGGCGCTCGAGCTGGCCGACCGGTATCCGAACCGGGTGATACCCGGCGAGGAGGTGAAGACGCGGGAGGGCGTGGACATCATCGGGTTGTACGTCCACGAGTGGATCCCGAAGGGCACCCCCGCACGGGAGACATGTCAGCGTATTCACGACCAGGGGGGGCTGGTGTACGTGCCGCACCCGTTCGCGGGCGGGAAGGGCGGTGGTGGGCGGATCCTGGACCAGATCGCGGACATGGTCCACATCGTGGAGGCGTTCAACGCCCGGTTGCACCGACCGTCCCTGAACCAGAAGGCCGCCGACTGGGCCCGCGCTCGTGGACTGCCGGTGGGCGCAGGCTCCGACGCGCACACGATCGGCGAGATCGGCAACGCTTTCGTAGAGCTGCCACGATTCACGAACGACGCGCCCTCATTCCTGGCCGCGCTGGCGGACGCCACGGTACACGGCCGGGAAACTTCTCGCCTCGTCCACCTCGCCTCGACTTTCGCCAAGCTCGTCCCTTGAGGGCACCGCGGGGTTGCCAGGTCCGGACCGGGTCCGGTACAGTTCGCCGCGTGCTTCATCCCCGAAAGTCGGAAGGCCGATGCTCGACCTGCTGACGGTGCCGGACCACCGCCGCTCCCCGCTGCGCGACCTGATCGATCGGTTCGAAGCCGCGGAGGCGATCGTCATGACGACCCACGTGAACGCCGACGGCGATGGCGCCGGGTCACAAGCGGCGCTGGCCGCCTGGCTCGTGCGGCAACGGAAGCGGGTCGCGATCGCCAACCCGACCGGGTTTCCCGACCGCTTCGCCTATCTGCTGCCCGATTCCGTCTCGATCCTCGACCCGGGCGGCGAAATGGACGACCAAGTCCGGCGCGCCGACCTGGTCGCGGTGCTGGACACGGGCGAGCCGCGTCGGATCGGCCGCGTCGCCAAGCACCTGCCCGAAGACCGCGTCGTGGTCCTGGACCACCACCCGCCGGCGGAGAACCCGGTGCCCGGCCCGGGACTGCGCGATCCCTCGGCGTGCGCCACCGGCGAGCTCGTGTACGACCTCTTCGCCATCGCCGGCATGGAGGACTGGGAGCCTGCAATGGCGGAGGGAGCCTACGTCGCCATCGAGACCGACACCGGCTCGTTCCGGTACTCGAACACCACGCCACGCGCCCACGCCATCGCCGCCGACCTGCTCCGTCGCGGAGTGGATCCGGAGCAGGTGTATCGGCGGCTGCACGCCAACGTGCCCGTCGGTCGGATCCGCATGATCCGCTTGGCGCTCGATACCCTGGAGACCGATCCGGAGCTCCCCATCACATGGATCACCATCCCGCGCAAGGTCACCCACGAAATGGGGGCGACACCGGACGACCTCGACGATGTGGCAGAGTACGCCCGAAACGTCCAGGGCACCGAGGTCGCCATCACCTTCCGCGAGACACCAGACGGTTCCACGAAGGTATCGTTTCGCTCGAATGGTGAGACCGACGTCAACGCCATCGCCAGGCAGTTCGGAGGCGGCGGGCACGTCAAGGCCGCCGGTGCAGTCATCGGCGGGCCCATGGAGGCCACCGCGCCGCGCGTCCTCGACGCCGTTCGCACCGCGGTCCG
>CAYXJH010000006.1:0-28913 GCA_964465415.1 uncultured Gemmatimonadaceae bacterium | reverse complement strand
GGCCAGAGGCTCGTTCGCCGACTCGCTCGCCGCCACCGCGCAATGGCTCCGCGACCTGGCCGCCGTCGCCGCCGAGGCGGACGAGCAGGTCGCCGACCCCGCCGACCTGGACAGACTACGGGCCCTGACCGGACGGCTCCGGCCCGAGGCGATTCCTGCGGCCATCCAACTCGTGGAGCATGCCGGGGACGGCGGCCGGATCAATGCCAACCCGCAGCTCACGCTGGCCTCCCTGCTCAGCGGCCTGGCCACGCACCTGCGGCCCTGATCGGACGTGGGCCATGGCGAACGCCTGTCCCCTACAGATGACAGGTTTTCGCCCGCCCGACGATTCGGACGGCATGTCCAGGTGCAAGCGCGCCATGCAGTTGTGCCAGCATGGTTCCGCGATTGCCCGGGCCGAGTTTATCTTTCCCCCCGTATGGATACGCCAGACACGAGGGGCGCCCTGACTCACCAGGACGAGGCAGGGCGGCCCCGGATGGTGGATGTCGGTGACAAGGCGGAGACCCGCCGCACCGCCATCGCCGAAGGGGTGATCCGGATGCAGCCGGAAACCCTCGAGCTACTGGAAACCGGTCGGTCGCCCAAAGGGGACCCGTTGGTGATCGCTCAGATCGCGGGGATCCAGGCGGCCAAGCGGACGGCCGACCTCATCCCGCTCTGTCACCCGTTACCGATCTCCACCGTACAGGTGGAGCTTGCGGCAGACCGGGATGTGCCCGGGGTACGAGCGGTGGCACGGGTCGGGGTGGTGGGCCGGACGGGAGTGGAGATGGAGGCGCTCACCGCGGTGAGCGTGGCGTTGCTGACGGTGTACGACATGCTGAAGGCCGCCGACCGGCAAATGAAGCTGGGCGGCATACGGGTCCTCGAGAAGTCGGGCGGCCAGTCGAACGACTGGTCGGCGGACACGGACCAGGAGGCTGAATGACAGGTCGAAGATCGACGGATACCGCCGGAGATCCGAAGCGCGCGCAGCTTCTTCGGGAGTTGGCGCGCAAGGCCGAGGAGCGCTGCACGGCAGCCGGGGTCGATTCCCGCGGCAACCGGACCGGCGACCGGAACGCGCTTACGGTATGGGAGCATCAACAGCGCGAGCGGGTGCGCCAGCGCGCCGCCGAGGCGTGGGCTCGCGTCCGATCCCCCGCTCGGCTCGCGGTCTTCACCGCGATCGCGTTCCTCATGGGCTTACAGCTCGCCGCGCGCCCCGAGGGTGCGAGGCTGGCGAGCATGGAGAACGAGCTGGACCGCAACCGGATATCGTTGCAGGCGCGGCAGGGTGAGTTGGAGCTGGTGCGCCTCGAATTGAACCGGCTCCAGGAGGTCGTGGACTATTCGCGCCGGTACGCGATCCCGGCGGACCTGGCTTCTGCGATCAACGACATCGCGCTTGCGGAAGGCATCGCCCCCGCGGTGGCGTTCCAGCTGGTGCGGGTAGAGAGCGGATTCTATCGCCGGGCGGTCAGCCCGGTGGGCGCCGTGGGGCTGGCCCAGCTGATGCCGCCCACGGCATTCGAACTCGACCCGACCCTGCAGTATGGCGACCTTTTCGACCGCGACACGAATCTGCGGCTCGGTTTCCGATACCTCCGCCAGATGATCGACAAGTACGACGGTGACCTCAGGTTGGCTCTCCTGGCATACAACCGGGGGCCCGGCACCGTCGACTCGGTGCTACGGTCGGGCGGAGACCCCTCGAACGGGTACGCCAGGGCCGTCCTGGGCGGCGTGCCGCCCGGCGCGGACACCGGGGAATCGTGGCGACTGACCACGGGGGTGCGCCGGTAGCCGGATCGGCCTAGCCCAGCACCCCACCCTCCGGCCGGGGTGCGTCCGGCCGGTCGACCGTTTCCACCTCGTCCTCGGTGACGCCCACTACCTCGCCATCGGGGAACTCGACCAGCCACCCCTCCGTGCTGGATGCCGCGTTCTCCGGCCCCCAACGTCCCACCACCTCGCCCACCTGTCCGTTGTAGCGCTCAGACTGCTCGTACCTGGGATTCGTGACACGTACCCAGTGCATTCCAGGCCTCCCCTCCATTCGGTCCCCGTGCCTCCGAATCGGCCTGTGCAGATGGCGCGCCACGAACTCAGGCCCGGATTCACCTGCGCGGGCGCTTCGTCAGTCGGACGTATGCAGGAAGTTGCCGAGGGTTCGGTTGAGGCCGCTGAGGACCGCGAGCGCGGCGGAGCTGATCGGGTCGCCTGCAACGATGACCGCGCCCACGAGCCGCTGTTGAACGCCATCGACACGGAGCATGGAGGCGACCATGAGATCGGAGTCGAAGGCGTGGACCTGCTTGATGCCGATAACCCGGATGGCGAGGTCCTCGTGAATGATCTTCTGGAGGGCGTCGAGCGCGGCCAGGGCGGTGGTCTTGAGCTCGACGGCGTGGCCCTTCTCGCCCGTGACCGAACCGGCGTGGACGACCCCGTTCCACTCAATGTTGACGGTAACGGTGACACCACCCTGGCCCTCCTCGCGAACGGCATCGACGAAGCGGACGCGGCGGCGAGGCTCGGAGGCTGTGGGCAGGGTAATGCGCAACGCTGCATGGCCGAGCTCGTGGCCGAGGGAAGCGCAACGGTTGCGTACAGCGAGCTCCACGGGGCCGGGCTCGTGATGGAGGTCGCGTACGATCCAGATGTCTCCGGAGCGGGGATCGATGGAGGCGTGGAGCACGCCGTCGAGCTCCATGAGCCGGTCTTCGATGGAGATGCGGGTATCGGCGTCAAGCGAGGGCGTCATGGCCACTTCCGAGTCGTGTCTTGCGGAGATCGCGTTGAGCCGGGGAGGGCGGGACTCGAAGGAACATAGGCTCCGGCGCGACCGTGGGTCAAGCGGGACGCGCCGGACGCCCGGCCGGCGATCGTGATCAGAATCGGAGCAATCCGCCGACGTTTCCGACGTCCTGGAGGGCGGACTGCGCGACGAAGTCGATGTTCACGGCCTGGTCTCCGGCCATGCGAATGATCTCTTCGACGAGGTCGACGTCCTCGTTGACGGGTCCGTTGCAGTATGCGCAGGACTCGACGTGATCGGCGAAGAGAAATCCACAGGAGCCGCAGCGTCCGCCGTCCTGGTCCACGCCACGCGCCACGACCAGGGTATGAAGCTTTCCCGCCTGGAGCTGCTCGAGCGTCTGGGCGAAGCCGGCCACGGCGAGGTGTGATTCGCGGACACGATCGCGGAGCAGGTCCACGGCCCGGGCTTCCTCCTCCTGGAGCAGGCGATCGAAGACGGGGGCGAGCTTGCGCTGGATCTCCGGCGTCGTCGCGTCGATCTCCATTCCGTCGGTGTGGACAACGGCATCGCGGATCGCCGCGGGCAGGTACTCGATGAAACGTTTGACGTTCTCATGGGTGCCGAGAACGGTGATGTCATCGGGAGCGTGGTCGCGAACGAAGTCCTCCACCTCGGCGGCGAAGTCCTTGAAGAAGTGCCGTGTCTCTTCCGCCTTGCGCGCCTGGTAGTCGGGGGCGGAGAACCCGCCGCGCTTCACGTCATGGGGCGCCGGAAACGGCTGCGTCTGCACTTCCCGTTCGTGGATGGCCCGGTCGAGGTAGAAGCTGAGAAGGCGGAGGTGCTCCCGATCAACGAGGATCACGCCATGGTGGCGGTACCGTTCCACAATCTCCAGGAGCGGTCCGACCACGGGGCGAGTGTCGAAGGCGAGCCGGTTCCTCACGGGCAGGGGAAACTGGAGGCCTTCCGTCCAGTCTCCATCGATCTCGACATAGAGCGCGACGCCCTTGTTGGCTTCGTCGTAATTAGCGTCGACCCAGCGCTCGAGGCGGGCGAACGCCTCGCCGAGCGCCTCGCGGTGCTTGCCCTCCCGATCGCTGTCGAGCTCCTGAAAAGCCGCTCGTTCCTTGTTGAGGAAGACGCGGTAGGTTCGTTTGTTGTCCGAGCTCACGGACATGTCCAGGAAGGCGGATAGGATCCTGCGCCCGTTTGAGGGGCGCTCGATTAACTGCTGGACCTGTTGACGAGAGATCATTTGTGTTGTTTTTGGGCTGGTTCATTTGAATTCGCGGCGCAATGGATGGGGCGCAAAAAGCGCGCCCCCCACCTGCCTGCGGACCGTACGCCGGAGCCCGCTCACAGATGGTAGTTCGGTGCCTCCCGTGTGATGGCGACGTCGTGGGGATGGGACTCGCGCAGGCCGCCGCCGGTGATGGTGACGAACCGGGATTCGGTTCGGAGGGCTTCGATATCCGGGCACCCACAGTATCCCATCCCGCTGCGCAGCCCGCCGACGAGCTGGTAGATGACATCTCCTGCGGGGCCCTTGTACGGGACCCGGCCCTCGATGCCCTCCGGGACGAACTTCCGGCCCTCGTCCTCCCCCTGGAAGTAGCGGTCGGCTGAGCCTTCCTCCATGGCCGAGAGGGAGCCCATCCCCCGCACTGTCTTGTAACGACGACCCTCCAGCAGGAAGCTCTCGCCCGGGCTTTCCTCGGTGCCGGCCAGGAGCGAGCCCATCATGACGGCCCGGGCCCCGGCTGCGATCGCCTTGACGATGTCACCGGAATAGCGGATGCCGCCGTCGGCGACCACGCTCGTCTCCTCCCCGGCACCGCCCACGGCCTCCATGATGGCGGTGAGCTGAGGCACGCCCACGCCCGTCACAACCCGCGTCGTGCAGATGCTGCCTGGCCCGATCCCGACCTTCACGGCATTTGCGCCCCGCTCCACCAACGCCTGCGCGCCCTCGGCGCTGCCGACGTTCCCGGCCATGATGTCGACGTCGGAAAAGCGGTCCCGTAGCTTGGACAGGGCGTCGAGGACGCCGACGGAGTGGCCGTGAGCCGTATCGATGACGAGCAGGTCGCACCCGGCGGCCAGGAGCTGCTCGGCACGGTCGACGTCCGCCCGAGACGTGCCGACGGCCGCCGCCACCCTGAGCCGGCCGTGATCGTCCTTGCACGCATTCGGGAATGCGCGCCGCTTGAAGATATCCTTCACGGTGATCAGCCCGCGCAGCACCCCCTCCTTGTCGACCACCGGAAGCTTCTCGATGCGGTGCCGGTGAAGGATTCGCTCCGCCTCTTCGAGCGATGTCCCGACGGGAGCCGTGACGAGCTTGTCGCTGGTCATCACGTTGCGTATGGACTGATCGAGGTCGGTTTCGAACTGGAGGTCCCGGTTCGTGATGATGCCCACGAGCCGATCCTCTTCGTCGACGATGGGGACCCCGCTGATGGAGAACTGGGCCATGAGCTGGTGGGCATCCCTCAGCTGGGCATCGGTGCGGAGGGTGATGGGGTTCATGATCATCCCGCTCTCGGACCGCTTGACCCTGTCCACCTCGGCCGCCTGGCGGTCGATGGGCATGTTCTTGTGAATGACGCCGATGCCTCCCTCGCGGGCAATGGCCATGGCCATGCGCGACTCGGTGACCGTGTCCATGGCCGCGGCGATGAGCGGGATGCGAAGCTCGATACGGCGGGTCAGGCGCGTCGTGACGACTGTGTTCCGCGGGTGCACCTCCGAGTAACGCGGGACGAGCAGGACATCATCGAAGGTCAGGGCTTCGCCCACGATCCGGGCGCGTCCCGGTGCAGTCATTCGTACCCCCTGATGCACGTCACCCGCGGATCGCCGATCGGCGGGCCCGCGGGTGATTTTGGCTGTGTGCCTGGTTGGGTTCCTCGTTCCATGGCGGAACCTATCCGCGCCGGTCAGGACGTGTCAAGCGGAGCCGGACCGGCGGCGCCGGGACGGTCCGTGCCCTCTTCTTCGGCGACGCTGGCGGGGTCCGGCGGCGAAGCCGATGACGGGGGTGGCGCGGGCCGAGGCCGGCGGCGAGCGGCCGGGCCGGCAGCCGGCGTTGCCCGGTCGGGACCGTTCTCGGTGTTCGCGAGCCCTTTTCCGAAGTCACGGAATCCGTCGAGCACCTTGCCGGCGGTGCTCATGACCTTCATGGTTCCCCTCATGGCTCTGGGCGCCAGCGATCGTACGCGCATCTGGTCTTCGACCCGCTCGGCGAACTGTTGGAACGCGTCCGGCTTGCGTGCTGCGGTGCGGGCGTACTTCGCCTCGAGGAACTCGATGAAGTCGAGGACCTGGTAGAGCTGCTCCTCCGGGAGCGCCTCCAGCCTTCGCAATACCCGTTTGCGCGTTACGTCTTCCATGCGTCCTCCGGTGGCCGGCGTTTCGCATCCAGTACGTGCAAGCTAGTCTGCCGGTTTCGGCGGTGGAAGACGGCAAGGGGCGAGCCGGCCGGCGCCGACATGGACGCGCCGGACGCGAACGGTTATCTAGGGCGGGAATCCGGGGTGAATGGCGGGGCTTGCAGGCAGGGCGCGGCCCGGCCCCGTAACTTTTCGTTCGTTCGAACTAGGGAGGGGTACGGCATGGCGATGGAGTTCCTGCCGCTGCGAAGGGTGGCGCTGCCCGACGCCACGGAGCGGGAGTACGCGCGCTGGCTGGACGAGCTCGACGACCGGCTGGGTGATCCGGCCGTGGACCGAAACGAGCTGACCCGGGAACTGTTGACGAGCCTATACCTCCCGCAGTACGCCGACGCGCACCCCGAGGAGCTTCCGCCTGCCACGCGGATCGCGCTGCTCCAGATGGACCCCCGCAACATCACGCTGGAGCCGGAATACTATCACGAGATCGACGAGGCGCGATACGCGAAGGTCAAGCCGCTCCAATGGCTCTGGGAAATGTTCGACAAGAGCGCGCTGGGGGAGAACGTGCACCTGGGAGTGAAGTTCCGGCGCGTGCTGGCGCCTCACATCTTCCACCGGGTGGGACGCAACTTCAAGGCGTTCCACTTCGTGAAGTTCTCGTTCGGTTACAACCTCGACGTGGGCGATGACGTGGTCGTCCACCGTCACGTATTGCTGGACGACCGTGGCGGGATCCGGATCGGGAACGGTGCATCGATCGCCGACTTCAGCAATGTCTACAGCCACTCCCACGCGCTCTATGACGGGCGGTATGTGGATTGCCCCGAGACGGTGATCGGGGAGGGCGTCCGCCTCACGTACCATACCACGGTGCTCGCAGGAGTCCGCCTCCACGACGACGCGATGCTCGGATCCATGGCCGTGGCCACACGGCCGGTGGAGTCGGGGGAGGTGGCCCTCGGGATCCCGGCCGTGCCCAAGCTGAAGAAGCCGGCCATGGCGGACCGTCCCGACCCCGGCCCGACGGTCGACCCGCTGGCCGACGGGGTGTCGGGTTGAGCGCAGCCGAGCCCGGAGAGATCGACGACGCGGACCGGATGCGACAGGAGGTCGCCGCGGGGCTAGCACGGCGACAAAAAGAGATCTCGCCGAAGTTCTTCTACGACCAGCGAGGCTCGGAGCTGTTCGAGGCCATCACCAGCCTGCCGGAGTACTACCCGACCCGGGCGGAGCGCATCCTGTTGCATGCGCACCCGCCCGGCTGGATCGAGGGGCTCGGGCCGCGATCACTCGTGGAGCTGGGCGCCGGAGCGGCGGAGAAGACCCGCATCCTGCTCGACATCCTGGACGCAGCCGGCGAACGGGTCACCTACGTTCCCATCGACATCAGCGCCGATTTCCTCGAAGACGCCGCCGCAGGTCTGCGAGCGGACTACCCCGCGATCCGGATACGGCCCGTGGCGGCGGACATGACGGCCGGCCTCCCACTACCATCCAACCTGGCGCGCCCCGCGCTCTTCGCGCTGCTGGGCGGCACCATCGGGAACTTCAGGCCCTCCGGCGCCGCCGCGCTGCTCGGCCGGGTGCGCAACCAGATGCATCCGGGAGACGCCCTGCTCATGGGGGTCGACCTGGAAAAGCCCGTCGCCATCCTGGAAGCCGCCTACAACGATGACGCCGGCGTCACGGCCGAATTCAACCTCAACGCGCTCCGGGTGCTGAACCGGGAGCTGGGCGCGGATTTCGACCCGGACGGCTTCCGCCACAGCGCCTTCTACAACGCGGATGCGCACCGGATCGAGATGCACCTGGTCGCCAGCCGGCCCATGATTGTGACGATCCCGGGCGCAGGCTCCTTCGAGTTCGCGGCGGGCGAATCGCTTCGGACCGAGATCTCGTGCAAATACGATCGCCCGCGGGTCGACGCTCTCCTCCGTAGCGCCGGCCTGTCTCTCGAGAAATGGGTGGTCGGGGACCCGGGTTTCGCCCTGGCCTGGGCCCGCTGACCACCTTCGGGCTACTCGCCGTACTGTTTCTTAAGCCGGTCCACGACCGCGGGGTCCGCCAGCGTCGTCGTGTCACCGATGGCCCGCCCCTCCGCGATGTCCTTCAGCAGACGCCGCATGATCTTGCCGGACCGTGTCTTCGGCAGCTCAGCGGCGAACAGGATGGCATCCGGCCTCGCGATGGGCCCGATCTTGTCCGCTACGTGCTCCCGCAGCTCCTCCCGCAGCGCGTCAGTGGGTTTGATCCCGTCCTTCACGGTCACGAATGCGGCGATCGCCTGGCCCTTGATCTCGTCGGCCCGGCCCACCACCGCCGCCTCCGCCACCGAGCGGTGGTCCACCAGCGCGCTCTCGACCTCCATCGTACCGATCCGGTGGCCGGCGACGTTCAGCACATCGTCCACCCGGCCCAGGATCCAGAAGTACCCGTCGTCGTCCCGCTTCGCGCCGTCGCCCGGGAAGTAGATCTCCGGCCACTTCGACCAGTACGTCTGGCGGAACCGATCCTCGTCGCCCCAGATCGTGCGCAACATACCGGGCCACGGTCGGGTGATCGTCAGGTATCCGGCCGGGACGGAGTGGCCTTCCTCGTTCAGCAGGTCCGCCGTGATCCCGGGGAACGGCACCGTCGCGCTACCCGGCTTCGTCACCGTGACCCCCGGTAACGGCGCGATCATGATCCCGCCCGTCTCCGTCTGCCACCAGGTATCGACGATCGGGCAGCGCTCCGCACCGATATGCTCGCGGTACCACATCCACGCCTCGGGGTTGATGGGCTCGCCCACCGTGCCCAGCAGGCGCAGCGTGGACAGATCGTACCGATCCGGCCACTCGGGTCCCCAGCGCATGAAGGCCCGGATCGCGGTGGGCGCCGTGTAGAAGATCGTGACGCCATACTTCTGGACCAGCTTCCAGAATCGGCCCCGGTCCGGCCAGTCGGGCGCCCCCTCGTACATGAAGACCGTGGCGCCGTTGGCCAACGGGCCGTAAACGATGTAGGAGTGGCCGGTGACCCACCCCACATCCGCGGTGCACCAGTACATGTCGTCTTCCTTGAGATCGAAGACGAGGCGGGTCGTGGCATACACGTGGGTGAGGTACCCGCCGGTGGTGTGAACCACGCCTTTCGGCTTGCCAGTGGTCCCCGACGTGTACAGAATGTAGAGCACATCCTCCGCTTCCATGGACTCCGGGTCGCAATGCGGAGACGCGTCCTGCATCAGCTCGTGGTACCAGTGGTCCCGGCCCTGGGTCATGTGGACCTGGGGGTCCTGGGCGATGAGCCTGCGTCGCACCACGACCACATGCTCGATGGTAGGGGTCTCCTTCAGGGCACGATCGGCCGTGTCCTTGAGGGGAATTACGGAGCCACGTCGATAGCCTCCGTCCGCTGTGATCAGCACCGTAGCCCCGGCATCGACGATCCGATCGCGCAGGCTGTCCGCGGAGAACCCTCCGAAGACCACCGAGTGGATCGCACCGATCCGGGCGCACGCCAGCATGGCGATGGCCGCTTCCGGTATCATGGGGAGGTAGATGGCGACGCGATCTCCGCGGGCCACGCCCAGATCCTTGAGCACGTTCGCGAAGCGGTTCACCTCCCGATGCAGGTCCCAGTACGTGTACGTGCGGGTGTCCCCTGGCTCACCCTCCCAGACCAGAGCGGCCTTGTTGCGGCGGCCGCTCGCCACGTGACGGTCCAGGCAGTTGTGCGCGACGTTCAGCTTGCCGCCACCGAACCACCGGGCCGCGGGCGGCGTCCATTCCAGCACCCGGTCCCACGGCTCGAACCAGTCCAGCTCCCCCGCCCACTCCGCCCAGTACGACGCAGGGTCCGACGCCGCCCGCTCGTAAACCCCAGGGTCCCTCGCGTTCGCCGCCTCCCGAAAGTCCTCCGACGGCTCGAACCGACGCGACTCATCCAGCAACGCTTCCAACGCTCGTTCCTCCGATGCCATGACTCCTCCGTGACCACGGGTTCCGGTTGTCTGAAATGAGTTTGCTTGCTACATTTCGCTGTTGTGCCAGCCACGGGCTGGGGTCGGGTGCGGCGCACCTCGAGCGCTCCACAGACGGACACTTTCCGAGCGGGACAATGGCGAAGAAGCTCACGAAAAAGCAGTTGGAGCATCTCCAGAAGCGTTTGCTGCGCGAGCGCGAACGCGCGCTCCGGTCTCTCGGCCGGTACGACGAGCTGGCCAAGCTGTCGGCCGAACAGGCCGACTCCGACCTCTATTCCTACTCCGATCATATGGCCGACCTCGGTACGGACGCCATGGAGCGGGAAAAGATGCTCCTCTTTGCGAGCAAGGAAGGGCGCTACCTCTACCGCATCGAGGAAGCCCTCCGCAGGCTCTACAAGGAACCCGCCTCGTTCGGCGTCTGTCACGTGTGCGGAAGCCTCATGGACTTCGACCGGCTCGATGCCCTCCCGCACGCACGCTACTGTATCGATTGTAAGCGCAAGGAGGAGGAAGCCGACGCGGCCTGACTCCTCCCGGTGTGGCGGACAGGTGCCAGGGGCCGCTAGCCCGTAGCCCCGCGTACCAACGCGCCCAGCTCCCTCACGAACGCGCCTCGCGTCATCACAACGTCCGCACCCGCCGACCGGGCCTCACTCAACGCGTTCTCCGCGACGTGCGGGCCGAAGGCGACCACCTGCGCTCGGGGGGCGGCCTCACGAACGCGCAATACCGCCTCGATCGCCTCACGCGCCTGGAGATCCACCAGGACCAGCACGGTCGACTCGTCCACCACCTCCCACAGCTTCGCCAGGGACTGGACGGCTCGTGCCTCCGGGGCAGCGCCCCGGATCCGCGCCGCGAACATCAGGTCGGCCGTGAGCGCGACGACCGACCGGGCCGCATCGGGCATCTGTTTGTCTGGCAACGTGTTGTCCTTTGTTGCAAGCAAGAATTCCTATTGACACTGCGTGTTCCGCGCCATTACGTTAGCGTCCATGAGCAGAACGCACGAGGCACCGCCCGCAGGTGTCGCCCCGCTCGCGGGACGACGTGACCGTGCCGCGCCGCCATCGGACGTACGGCTGCGCCAGGCGCTGGAAGCCAAGGGTCAGCGATTCACGGAGCAGCGGGCCGCGGTGTACCGGTTCTTGATGGAGACCGACCAGCACCCATCGGCGGACGACGTATTCACATCCGTCCGCCAGGTGATCCCCGACATCTCCCTGGCCACGGTCTACAAGTCGCTCGAGACGCTTGTGAGCTGCGGGCTCGCCTCCAAGCTCACCTACGGCGACGGGTCCGCCCGGTACGATGGACGGACCGATCCCCATCCCCACGCCCGCTGCCTCGTTTGCGGCGCGGTACTGGATCTTCCCGGTCGCCTCGACGCCGACGCCATTGCGAGCCTCGGCCACCTTCCGGGCTTCTCCGTGGAGGGCTACCGGGTCGAGGTCATCGGGGTCTGCGAAAGCTGCTAGGCCCGCGCGGGTCCCGGCTTCAAGCCCTTTTCGGTCCACTTTCCCCCGTACGGTACCTCCTGACGGCTGGCGGGGCGGTTCCGTTGCGCGCCGTCCCGGGACGGTGAAGCCTTTCCGTACCATTTTTCGTTCACGAATTGTTACATCAGCAGCCATTCCACTGGCTTAGACCTTGCGCTCGGCGCATATTGTAACCCGGTCGCTGCACAAGATGCCAGTTTGGGATTGACACCGGGTCAGCGGCGGCGTTATTTAGTCGCGGCCGCGCACGTCACCTGTCACGGATAAGGAAAGACTGAATGGCGAACCGAACGAGTGTGAAGTCAGCAGAGGCGGAGCGGGTCCGTAAGAACCTGGTGCCCAGCCATCAGGTCCGACCTTCGGAAGGCCCGGAGACACGACGGACCAATGGAGCGACGCCCAAAGACGTGCTGGGGATCCTGGAGCGGGCGAACGTCCGATTCCTGCGACTGCAGTTCTCGGACATCATGGGAGTGGTTAAGAACGTGGAGGTGCCGTCGAGCCAGTTCGAGAAGGCGCTCGAAGGCGACATCATGTTCGACGGCTCGTCGATCGAGGGGTTCGTGCGGATCGAGGAATCGGACATGATCCTGAAGCCGGACCTGGACACGTTCGTCGTTCACCCGTGGGGTGACCCGGACAACCGGGTCGGGCGGCTGATCTGCGATGTTTACACGGCGGACGAGGAGCCGTTCAAAGGGGATCCGCGCTACGTGCTCCGGCAGCAGGTCCGGGCGGCGGCGGAGATGGGATACCAGATGATGGCGGGGGCTGAAGCGGAGTTCTTCCTGTTCCATCGTACGGAAGACGGGGCCCCGACGCGCACGACGCACGATGCGGGCGGCTACTTCGACCTTGGTCCCGTGGACCTTGGTGAGGTGGCGCGGCGGGACATCGTGAACATGCTGACGGCGCTGGGCCTGGAGGTGGAGGCGGCGCACCACGAGGTGGCGCAGGGTCAGCACGAGATCGACTTCAAGTACGAGGACGTTCTGACCACGGCGGACCACCTTTCCACGTTCAAGTTCGTGGTCCGGAACATGGCCGTGCGCCACGGCCTCCATGCCACGTTCATGCCGAAGCCGATCTTCGGACAGAACGGCTCGGGTATGCACACGCATCAGTCGCTGTTCGCTGGGGACGAGAACGCGTTCCACGGCGCGGACGACCCGGACGGCCTGTCGCAAGTGATGCGGTGGTACGTGGGCGGCCTCCTGAAGCATGCTCGCGGGTTCTGTGCGGTGACGAACCCGCTGGTGAACAGTTACAAGCGGCTGGTGCCCGGGTACGAGGCGCCGGTGAACGTGGCCTGGTCGCACCGAAACCGCTCGCCCATGATCCGGATCCCTGCGCGGCGGGGGAAGGGGACGCGGGTGGAGTTGCGCATGCCTGATCCTGCAGCGAACCCGTATCTGGCGCTGGCCGTCCAGCTGGCGGCCGGGCTGGATGGGATCCGGAACGAGATCGATCCGCCAGACCCGGTGGACAAGAACATCTTCGAGCTGACGGTGCGAGAGCGCCGGCGATACAAGATCCAGTCGCTACCCCGGGACCTGGGCGAGGCGGTTGTGGAGTTCCGGAAGAGCAAGCTCATGAAGGACACGCTGGGCGAGCACATCTACGAGCACTACCTGGCGGCGAAGGAGCTGGAGTGGCAGGAGTACATCGCCCAGGTTCACGACTGGGAGATCGATCGGTATCTGGCCGCTTACTGAACCGGCGAATCCGGCTGCAACGGGCAGAGGATCCGGACACGGGTTCCCTGGGCGGTGGGATCGAAGAGGATCCTACCGCCCAGTTCCGTCTCTACGATCGCGCGCAGGACCGACTCCTCGCCGCCGCCCTCGGGCGGTCCGTCGCCGACGGTCATGCGGGACACGCCGTCGTCCGCGACCACGATCTCGAGGTGATCGGGCTCGATCATGACGCTCGCGGCCAGCTGTCCGCCGCGTCCCTCGGGGAAGCCGAAGCGGAAGGCGCCCGACCCGATCTCGTTGACGGCCAGGGCTAGGGCGAAGCCGTAGCGTTCCGGTACCACACCGTCATCGCCGGTCACGGTGGTGGTGACGCCGTCGTCGGACGGGCGCATGGTCTGACCGAGCCGGCGGAGGATGCGGTCGATGATCTCCTTGAGGGGGACGCCGCGGTAGCTGCTCCGCCGGAAGGCCTCGTAGGCGAGGAGGAAGGCCCTGAGGCGATTCTCGAGACTCAGGAGGGCCTCGGCCGCCGGACGGCCGGACCCTCGCGTCCGCTCGAGGCTGACCAGGCCCATGATAATCGAAAGGTTGTTCCGGACGCGGTGGTCGAGCTCGCGCAGCAGGGCCGCGCGGTCCTCGGCGTCATGGCGCGCCTGCTCGTAGAGACTGTAGTTCTGCTCCGCGAGCTGGGACGCCTGGCGATTGGCATCCTGGAGGGCCTGCTCCGCCCGGTGGGCGCGGAGTCGGGAGTCGATGCGAGCCCGGAGCTCGGCGACCTGGAACGGTTTGGGCACGTAGTCGTCGGCGCCCGCGTCGAAGGTGCGGACCACGTCCTCAGGCGCGGTGCGCGCCGTGACCATGATGATGGGGAGGAGCGGATCGATGCGTTCCTTGATCTCGCGACAGATGGTCCAGCCGTCCGTGCCTGGGAGCATGGCGTCGAGGAGGATGAGGTCGGCCTCATGGAGGAGGTCGAAGGCCTCCTCGGCGTCGCCCGCGCTCACGACGCGATAGCCGTGGGCCTCCAGGAGGTCGGTGAGGGTTTCCCGGGCCATTGGCTCGTCGTCGACCACGAGGATGGTCGCCGGTTCGTCCGCCTTGTCCACAGCCCGGGCCGGTCCGCCTCGCCGCGACGACTGTTCGTCGAGCCGGCGCGCTTCCACCGTACGCAAGCTGCGTTCAGCTCTTCTGGAGCAGCGGAGCCGCCAGCAGGATCTTCTTTGCCAGGTCGATCATCGGCGTGTTCTTGTCCTGGCTGGTCTTCTGCAAGAACCTGTAGGCCTCCTGCTCGGTCATCTGGCGGCTTTCCATGAGGATCCCCTTGGCGCGCTCCAGGATCTTCCGTTCCTCGAGCTTGGTCTCGAGGGAATCCCGTTCCTCGCGTGCCCGCTTCCACTCGGCGAAGCGGGCCTTGGCCACGGCGATGGCGGGCGCCAGGTCATCGGGATCGACCGGCTTGACGAGGTAATGGAAGATCGGGGACCGGGTCGCCTCCTCGACCGTGCGGGTATCGCTGTACGCCGACAGGATGATGATGGGGATCGGGGACTCGTCATGGATGCGGCGCGCCGCATCCGGGCCCTTCATTACGGGCATCCGGATATCCAGGATCGCCATGTCGGGCCGTTTGTCGCGGGCGAGTTCCACCGCCTCCTCGCCGTTGGAGGCGGTTGCCACCACCTGGTGACCGAGCGCCTCGAGTTGACTGGTGAGGGCCAGGTTGTGCAGCGCTTCGTCGTCTGCGATCAGGAAACGCAAGGAGTCCGCCATCAGTTGCTAGCTCCCGATAAGTGGTTCCGCTGTGGGCGGGACCGGCGACGAAAAAAACGCGCCACCCCGGAAGCGGGGGGGCGCGCATCACCCGAAACGGTCCGAACTTCCCGGCGAGGACAAGTTCGCGCGCAACGCATCGGTTTGCAATACCCATCTGGCGATCGCGGCCCAGGATGGGGGCGGTTGAACCCTGGGGCGGACAAGGGGGTGCCGCAAGTGGTCCGGACGTTGCACATTGATGGATCCTGCGACGACCCTAGGACCCCCGAAAAAGCGCAAATCTCAGCCGTATGAGACCTCTGCTCGCCATTGCAGGACTACTGTTCGCCGTCCACACCGGTGCAGCGACGCCGGCAGCCGAACGTGCAGAGCCGAGAAGCGTCGAGCACGCGGCAGCGCGGACAGCGGTCAATGACCTGACCCGATCGTTGAGCGACGCGATCCGGGCCGCCGGGTGGCGCGGCGACCAATGGGGCGTGCTGGTCGTCTCGCTGGACGCGGGGGATACTTTGTTCGCACATCAGCCAGAAGAGGTTCTGACTCCCGCGTCGAACCTGAAACTGTTCACCAGCGCGGCGGCACTTCACTATCTGGGTCCGGACTTTCGGTACACGACGTATCTGGTGGCCACGGGCCCTATCCAGAACGGCGTGCTTAAGGGCGATCTGGTGGTGTACGGCACCGGGGACCCGACATTCTCGACGCGGTTCTACGATAGCCGTCTCGGGATCTGGGAGGCATTGGCGGATTCGCTGGCCGCGGCGGGGGTCGAGCGGGTCGACGGGGAGCTGATCGGCGATGCTTCCCATTTCGAGGGTCCGGCGGTCGGGCACGGGTGGCAGACGAGCTACATCACGCACGGCTACGCGGCACCGGCCAGCGCGCTCTCGTTCAACGAGAACGTGATCACGCTGCGCGTGCGCCCCGGCGCGTCGGCGGGGGCGGCGCCCGAGATTCTGCTGATCCCGGGCGGCGCCGTGGACATCAGGGTGGAAGCGACGACGGTCGGCTCGGGCCGCTCCTGGGTTGAGGTGGACCGGGAATCCTACGATGCGCCGCTGGTGCTGAAGGGCCAGATCCAGCGCGGCCATACGGGCCTGTGGCGTAGCACGCCGGTGGTGAATCCGGCCGATTTCGCCGTGTCGGTTTTTGCCCACGTGCTGGCGTCGCGGGGTATCGAAGTAGCCGGTGGATACCGCGCGCTGCACGACGCATCGGAGTCGCCTGTGGGCAGCCGGAAGATCTTCGCACCGGGGCTGGATGGTGCGCCCGTGGTTCAGGCCCTGGCGGTGCACCAGTCCCCACCCCTCCTCGAGCTTCTCAAGGTAGTGAACCAGCGCAGCCACAACCTCTACGCGGAGTCCGTGCTCCGCACCGTCGGCCGCTCCACGACGGGCAGCGGGTCCGTTCGCGGCGGCGCCGCCGCCGTGGTGGCCATGATGGAAGAAGCGGGTGCGTCGACCGCGGGTCTTTTCATGGATGACGGGTCGGGCCTGTCGCGGATGGACCGGGCCACCGCCCGGTCCATCGTCGACCTGCTGGCCATGATGTCCGAGTCCACGCACTGGGACGCGTTCTGGGAGACGCTGCCCGAGGCGGCGACATCCCGGGGCCTGCGCAGGATGCAGCAGACACCAGCGGCCGGCAACCTGCGGGCGAAGACGGGGACCATCGATCGGGTGTCCGCCCTTTCAGGGTACGTTCGCGCCCGGAACGGGGAGCGGCTCGCGTTCGCCATCATCAGCAACGACGTCCCCTCCACCTGGGGTGCCAAGCGGGTGGAGGACCGGATCGGCGCGCGACTCGCGGCGTTCGATCGGCCTTTGCTGCCGCGCGAAGTGTGGCAGTCGGAGCCGCGGATCGCCGCCGAGTCACCTCCCACGGCGTCGGGCGATGCCGTCAGGGAGGGTGACGCCGGGCAGGAGCCGGCCGTCGCCGAAGCGGCCGTCGACCCCAAGCCTGAGGTAGCGCCGCGGTCGCACACGATCCGGTCGGGCGACACGCTGGAAGGGATCGCTCGACAGCACGGCGTGACCGTGGCCGGGCTGCGTGCGGCCAACCCGGGTGTGCGTGATCGGCGACTGATCCCCGGACGCACGCTGGATCTACCGACGCCCTGAGTCGCTGGCGAACGTCATCACGGGTCGGGAAGGAGACGGCGCGCCCCGACGAAGATCCGGTGGAGGAACCGGTCCGTTTCCAGCCCCCCTGCCATGTCGTTCAAGGCCACGACGCCGTTGCTCACCGACGCGTGAATGATGTCGCTTCCGCCGAGCGAGAGGGCGACGTGGTTCACCCTCCGCTTCTCCGCGAAGAAGAGCAGGTCCGCGGGACGCAGGCGGCCGAAGTCAGCGCCGGGATCGATGCGCGCGCCGAGCGCCGCCTGCATGTCCGAGTCCCGTGGCAGGGCGACGCCGTGGATCCAGAAGACCGCCTGGACCAGTCCGGAGCAGTCCACGCCCGCCGGCGTGACCCCACCCCACAGGTAGGGCGCACCGAGCCAACGACGGGCGGTGCGCACGACGCTTTCAGCCCGGGCGGGAAAACGATCCCAGAGCCGGTCGGCGGATACGACCTCACCGCCGGCAAGCTCGCCGTGCCGACCGTCCGGTAGCCGGATGCGCCCCCCAGACAACCGGAGAACCCTCGCACCCCAGGGAAGCCGGGCGAGAATGCGGTCGGCGGTGTCGTGGACCTCCGCTCCGAGGGAGACGACCGGCTCGCCGCCCTCTCCCCGCTCCCAGGCCAGAGCCCAGCCGGGCTCGCCGCGGGTTAGGTACCCGCGGTGAACCCAGCCGACGTGAGCATCCTCCCCCCGTATCCGGTAGAAGCGTCCGCGCCGAGAAAGCAGCGTGAGTCGGGTCCCGAGCACATACTGAGTGATCTGGTGCGCGCTCAGGGTCGGACGCCGATACACCGGGGCCACGGGCGCGCGCACCAGTGCTTCCGTCCGGGGGGCGAGGTGCGGGTCCGGCAGAACCCGGGACACGACGTTGGCCTGCAGGCCGGATTCCCCGAGACGGCGGCGGAAGGCGGATTCCGCCGCGGCGACCGTGGTCACGACGTCCACCTGAGCGGGGCTGGTCGCTGACCGGAGTCGCACCTCGAACACTTCGACGCGGGGGTCGGGTACCAGCGCCGCGCGGACGTCCCTGGCGGCGAGACGAAGGGCGGTACGGAGCTCAGACACGCCCGACGATCACCCTGCTTGCGTGCCCCCCCGGGCGCCGGGTCCCGCGTCCGCCCACGCACCGAACGAGTCCCGCGTGGGCGCGGGCGGCTCCATGCGGCGGCCCGCCATGCGGAGTCGACGGACCAGTTCGAATCTGGACATGGTGTTGATCGAGCGCTCGGCGGTGTGCAGGGTCTGCCAGCGCACCTCCGGCAGTACCAGCTCGGGTCCTTCGTCCCGGGCGGATCGGATCAGCATGTACCATCGACCGTGGTGACGGGGAACGTCCTCCTCCGCCGCCATGGCAACCCATTCCCTGCCCTCTTCATCCGTGAACGTTCTCATTCCATCCCCTTCGGCTCGGATTTCTCGAGCATTGCGTCTAGTTGTGCCGAATCGAAACGACCCAGCGCGTTCTCCGCTTCGGCCTGTGAATCGGCCTGGAGCGGCGCCTGTCGAGCGGACTCGCGGTTGCCGGCGGCGGGGACGAAGAGGGCGAGAAGCGTTCCGAACGACTCCCTCCCGACGATCACATCCCAGGCGCGGCCGTGCTGGTCGACATGGCGACGCATGGGGACCTCAGTGGGCCAGCACGTTGAACCCGAGATCCACGTGCAGGACTTCCCCGGTAATGCCCGAGCCCATGTCCGAGCACAGGAAGATCGCGGCGTGTCCTACGTCCTCGAGGGTCACGTTCCGCCGGAGGGGAGCCCGTTCTTCGAACTGACTCATGAGGCCGCGGAAGTTCTTGACGCCGGTGGCAGCGAGCGTCTTGATGGGTCCGGCGCTGAGGGCGTTGATCCTGATGTTGTCAGGCCCGAGGTCGGCGGCGAGGTACCGGACGGACGCTTCGAGCGCGGCCTTGGCCACGCCCATCATGTTGTAGTTCTCGACGACCTTCTCGGCGCCGTAATAGGTCATGGTCACCACGTTGCCGCCATCGCCCATGAGGGGGACGGCGGCGCGCGTAAGCTGGACCAGCGAATAGGCGCTGATCTCCATGGCCTTCAGGAACCCGGGTCGGGTGGTATTGTGGAACCGGCCGGACAGGTCGGCCTTATCCGCGTAGGCGATGGAGTGGACCAGCACGTCGAGGCCGCCCCAGGTCTCGGACACGCGGGCGAAGGCGGCCTGCACCTGATCGTCGTCGGTAACGTCGCAGGGCAGGACGAGCTCCGCGCCGACGCTTTCGGCCAACGGGCGGACGCGGCGCTCCAGGGCCTCGCCCACGTAATTGAAGCCGAGCCGGGCGCCCTGTTCGTACATCGACCTGGCGATGCCCCAGGCGATGCTGCGGTCATTCGCGACCCCGAACACCATGACCCGCTTACCCTCCATCAAACCCGCCATTGCTCCTCCTCGGTGCGATCGGACGCCAAACCTGGCCGATGGCGCCTTCCGCAGTTTCAGTCCGGCGCGAAGGTAGCCGCGCCGTCCGGCGCGCCGCAAGCGCGGGACGGGGTTGCCGGCTCCTCCCACGCAACGGATCTTCCGAGCCGTCATGTCTCCACCGTCCTGGACGCCACCCGCGGCGATCGCTGCACGTCAGGCCGAGGCGGGATTGCTGGTCCTGGTCCTGCTCTGGGCGCTCAACTTCTCGGTCATCAAGATCGGGCTCGCCTCCATCCCTCCGTTCGCCTTCAACGCGCTCCGTTTTCCGCTCGCCGCCCTGCTGCTGGGTGCGGTCCTGCTGGCGGCCGGCGGGCCGGGTCTCCCGGCACGCAAGGATGTGCTGGGGCTGGTGGTCCTGGGAGTCGTGGGCAACCTCTTCTATCAGCTCCTGTTCATCTCGGGCATGGCGCTGTCCCGTGCCGGGAACGCCAGCGTGCTCCTCACTGCGTCCCCGATCTTCACGGCTATGCTCAGCGCCTGGCTGGGTCACGAGCGCATCCGGCCGCGCGGGTGGCTCGGGATCGCGGCGGCTACGGCCGGTATCATATTGGTCGTGGGGAGCGGACCGGAGGGCTTCAGGTTCGGGGCCGCGACGCTCAGGGGCGACCTGCTCCTGGTGGCCTCGGCGTGCGTGTGGTCGGTCTACACCGTAGGGGCGCGCACGCCGATCCGGACGTACGGGTCGGTGCGGGTCACGGCGTGGACGCTGTGGGTCGGCGCTTTTCTGCTGCTCCTGGTGGGAATCCCGGACCTGGTGGCAATCGAAGCGACGGTCACCCCGCTGGCCTGGGCCGCCGTACTCTACGCCGGGTTCCTGGGCCTGGGGCTCTCCTACCTCCTCTGGTATCGTGGCGTCAAGGTGTTGGGAAACACGCGGACCTCGGCGTTCGGGAACCTGGTCCCCCTCTTCGCCATCCTGATCGCCTGGCCCGTCCTGGGCGAGGTGCCCAATCTGTGGCAGCTGGTGGGGGCGGGCGTGATCATCGCCGGGATCCGTCTCGTCCGCCAGGCCACGGAGGCGCTTTGACCGAGCGGCTGCGCAGGATCGCCAGGTTACGGCGCTCGATCCGGGAGTACGGCCTGACGGGCGGTACGCTGGGCTCCACGTCGGGTCAGACCATCATGGTCGTGCTGCTTCCTGTGCTGCTGGCGCGGTACACGGACTCGGCGACGCTGATCGGGCTGGCCATCGCCGGCGAGGGCGCCATGGCCATGCTCATCCCGTACTGGATCGGCGCGTGGAGCGACCACCTGCCGGTAACCGTGGCACGGCGGTTCGGGCAGCGGACATTCTTCCTGATGCTCGCGGCGCCCGTGATGGCCGCCTCGGTGGCGCTGGCGCCGTTCGTGGAGGGGTTCTGGACGACTGCGGCCATCGCCCTGATCTTCTTCCTCGCGCTGCACACCTATCTCGTCCCGCTCTGGGCCCTGATGGTGGACGAGGTCCCGCCGGATCGGCGCGGCAGGGTCCAGGGCGTGCGCGGCGCGCTGCACTCCGCGGGGCTGGCCTTCGGCCTGGTGGCGGGCGGTCTCCTCTTCGTGATCTGGGAGCCGCTTCCGTTCGTTACCGCCGCGGCTCTGATTCTGGTGACCACCGGGGTGACGATCCAGGCCGCGCCGAGGAGCGCGGCGCCGGGGCTCGCGGGAGGGCCTCCCGAGGTGCTGAAGATCTGGCGCCGCGTCCGGGGTAGGCCGGCCATGCGCTGGATGCTGGTGTCCAACGCCCTCCTGAACAGCGGAGTGGAGGGGATCCGCCCGTACATCTTCCTCTTCGCGGCGGTCGTGTTGGGCATCGGGGTCGGCCAGACGTCGGCGTTGCTCACGGTGATCGTGGCCGGGCTCGGCCTCGGAGCCCTGGTGCTGGGGCGTCTGGGCGATCGCTTCGGGCACGCCCGCCTCCTGGCTGCGGGCGGCGTGATCACCGGGGTGGCCATGCTGCTGGGGTTCTTCGTACGTGACGTACCGAGCGCCGTGGCGCTCCTGCTGTTCGCCGGTCTGGGTGGAGCGGCGCTCATCTCCCTGGCGTACCCGCTGTTCGCGACGCTGATCGACGACCAGGGGGTGGGTCAGGACACCGGCCTGTTCATCATGACGGCCGGGGTGGTGCGACTCGTCTCGCCGATTGCGATCGGTGCCGCCATCGACATCGGTCGGGTCGCCTCACCGGATCTCGCCGGCTATCCGCTCATGTGGCCGATAGCCGGGGTGTTCACGCTGCTGGGCGTAGCCGCTCTGGGGCGTGCGATGAAACATGCACCCGGTCGAAGGTCGTGACGTACGACCCTTACCAGCGGGCGCGCGCGCCGCGTACGTCGATATGGATGAACGCGCCTCGAGCGCGGTTGCCCCGGTACACGCCGGCGCCGCCCACGAGCTCCGGATGTCGGCGTTCCACACGCTCCACCGCCTGGAGCATCACGCGGGCGTCCCCGACATCCCGCCGGCCGTCCCCATTCAGATCCGACATGTAGCCATCGCCTTCGTTGTCGATCCAGACGTCGGCCGCGTCACCGAACTGGTGCCGGCTGAGGGACGACGGTGGGTTGTTCAGCCGGAAGCGGTTGTACTGAGGCGTGCGGAAGCCGCTCATGACCGTGAGGCGGTCGGCCCGCATGCCCATGGCACGGAGCTCGAGGATCACAAGCTCCAGCTTGTCAATCAGACGCGGATCAACGGCCACGTACTTCGGCCAGACGTCGTGCTGGTCCTTGGTGATGAAATCCGCCACCGCCAGGTGACGGCTCAGGGCGAGGTGCCGGTTCTCCTCGGTCACTTCGATGAACCCGGCCGGCGGTCCGTACGCGTCGTCACGCTTCTCCCCCTCGGTGGGCCAGTTCCCAAGGTGGTAGGGCCCGATGCGACCGTTCCTCTTCCGCTCGAACGGGACGGTGACCACCACGCGAAAGAACTCGCCGAAGTCACGCGTGACGCCGTCCGCACCCAGCTGAAGCTCGTATACGCCGGCCATCAAGGGCAGCCGGGCCCGGCCCTGGTTGTCGAGCGTGCCCTCGGCCCCGTCACCAGGCGTTCCCAGGACCGGCCGCCAGCGGTATCGGATGCCGGCCGGAGCATTACCAACCCAGTCGAGGGGGACGTGCATGAGCTTTCCGGGGCGTGCGATGCGCACGCGCAGTTCGCCGCTCAGCCCGAACGCGTCACTGGCGATATGGGCCCCGATGATGGCGGCGGGCTCATCCGGGGGCTCGGCGGGCCGGGCGGTGATGGCCGGCAGCAGCACGAGGGCGAGGGGGCCCAGCCAGGGGGCGACGGAACGGACGTCGAGCATCGGCGCTGGCTCCGGTTGGATGTTACGGGCGGTCTGTATCGGTTCGTGTAACTTGAAGCAGCTCCAGGACCGGTGAATCCGTCAGGGCGGACCGGCCGGTCCGGACGCGCGCGAGGATGCTGATCCGCTCCAGAGGTGCGAGAGCACGGACCTCTTCCACGCGTTCGGGTGGGACGGCGATGTACACGAATCCCACGTCGTCACCCGGCCCGCGAGCGAGGAGGAACGGCTCGCCTTCCTGGAAGTCGGACCGGAACCGCTCCGCCTGCTGGAGCGCGATGAACTGGAGAGGCCACTCGATCATGCGGCCGCGGTACCGTGCCGGGTTCTGAGCCAGCTGCGTGCGCGTCACCTCCCTGAGCACGGCCGTGGGGTCCGCGTCGCCGTTTTCGCCGACGAACGCCCACCCTTCCACGCGGATCCGTGCCCAGTCTCCCTCGCGGGCGAGGACTTCGGCACGGGCACCCTGCTGGATGCGACCGAGCGTGTCCCCCGCCGGACGATTCAGGAAGGCCATTCCGCGAGGCCCGGCGGTGATCGCCGACGCCTCGGCCGGCGCGGCGGCCCGCTCGCTGACGGCCAGCGAGGGCCCCCAGATCCAGCCGGTCCTGCGTACCCGGAGCCAGTCACCGGCCTCTTCGACGCGTTGCAGACGCATGCCGGGGCGGAGGCGGGCGATCGCCTCTCCGTTCGGCGCCATGCGCAGATTCTCCCCTTCCGGAGGCAGGACGATGAGGTCTAGCTCGCCGCGCCGAGACTCCTCGACGGACAGCGCCCAGACCCAGCCGTCTAGGGTCGCTTGCCGCCAGTTCCCCCGGACCGAGCCCAGTGTAAGCTCGGTGCCAGCCATGACTTCGGCCAGGACGTTGCCACCGGGCGCGATGCGGAGGTTCTCGCGTTCGGCCGTGACCGTTCCGGACTGTGCGCCGGCCGGCCCGGCAAGGGCCACGAGGCCACCGAAAAGCCAGTACCCGGCGCTGCGTCGCCACGGGGTCGCCACTGAATCCAAGCCTCTGGAAGATCTGCGTTTAGCAAGCGAACGAAAGCAACGTAAAGCGAGCCCGCGGCGGCCGTCAACGCAGCGGCCCCTTCGCTTGCGTGCTTTTCGCGTCCTGTCTAGCTTTCGGGCTGCGTTCCCGAGCGCCCGCGCGCCATCCGGCCGGGCAGGAGGTTGATTCCGTTCCCGTGAGTATGCGTACGATCGTGATCGCCGCCGCGGCGGCGTTTCTATTGAGCATGGGCCGGGTCGAGGCCCAGACCATCACATCCCCCTACGACTTCGTAGAGCGGGGCCAGTCCATCCGGGCGCACGTGACGTACGTGACGCCGGACCGGGGCATCATCGGCACCGGCCCGGGCTCGGGCGTGGCCGTGGGCGTGGGTCATACGCTACGGGTCAGCGGACCGTTTACGCTGGACACGCGGCTGTCGTACCTGCCGACCAACCGGACGGTGTATACGGTGGACGACCAGGCGGATCCGGACCAGATCGCGCTGGATCCGATGGTCGGCCTGGTCGAGCTCGGGACCGCAGACCTCTCGCTCGCGCTCGTGGACGCGTCGCTGCGCTTCGATGTCACCGGTCCGCGTACCTGGAACCGGCTCCAGCCGTTTGCGCTGCTGGGAGGGGGCGCGGTATTCCGGCTTTCCGCCGACCATTCCGCCGAGGAGGACCTGCGGGACGACCTGGATCTGCGGGTCAGGTTCAGGAACGGCCTTACCGGGCACATCGGCGCGGGCGTGGAGATCCACCTCTCGCCTCGCCTCTCGATGCGCCTGGACGCACGGAGCCTGTTCTGGCGGCTCCACGTGCCAACGGGCTTCATCACCCCCGCCCGCGTGATCGACGACCGGGAATGGACGCGAACGGGTCACCTGGGGGTTGCCGCGGCCTGGCGTTTCTGACGAGCGGCACCGGCCTTGCTCATCTTTCCGGACCGTAACCCAACCGGAGGTTGAGCATGGGGCAGGACTACGAGGACACGATCAATCTGGACCAGATGACCGACGCTGACGTACGCGCCCTGGTCCGTCATCGCCTCGACGAGGCGGAGGAGTTCGACGTCGACGCGGTGCAGATCGATGTGGACGGCGGCCGGATCCGGGTCGAAGGACGGGTCGGCACCGAGGGGGAACGCCAGCACGTCGAGCAGGTCCTGACCGTGCTCGGGGCCGTCGAGTATGCCAACAATGTGGTCGTGGACCGACTGGCGCGGGCGCAGCGAGATGAGGCCGCCGACATGGCGAGACTCGAGGACGCGGCGACCACCTCCGGTCTCGGCGAGTCGGGGGACTCGTCCAGCGATACGGCGGAGCATCTGCTTCCCGACGATGCGGGCGACATGTACGGAACGCGCGACATGCGGAAGGCGGTGGAGGAAGGCAAGTCGTACAATCCCCCAGAGGGCCCGTTCCAGGAAGGGATCGGGGAAGGCGAGCGGCACTGACGGATTCCCACGGCCGGATCCCCGTGACGGGCCCCGGTTCACGGGGCCCGTTCTTCATCCACGTTGGGGGCGGGACAAGAGGGCCGGACAACCATGGCGAGACGCGAGCGACGGCGTGGTCCAAAGCAGAGGCGCCGCCCCCCCCTCCCTGCCCTTCTCGCCGTCTCCGTGGCGGCGTGCGCGGGTCCCGACGCCCCGGAAGGCCGGATCCTCATGGTCACGACCCATTCCGTCGAGGACTCGGGCCTGCTCGAGTCGTTGACCGCGGCGTTCCACGACGCTCACCCGGACCTGCGACTGAGCACGACGGCGGTGGGGTCCGGCGCGGCGCTGGCCATGGGTCGGCGGGGTGATGGCGATGTGCTGCTGACGCACGACCCGGCGGGCGAAGCGATTTTCATGGCGGAAGGCCACGGGTACGATCAGGGCCCGGTCATGGAAGCCGAGTTCCTCATAGCAGGCCCCCCCGCGGACCCGGCCTCGATCGCCGGCTGGACGGATGCGGTGGCGGCGGTGCGGGCCGTGGCGGCGGCCGAGGCGCGCTTCCTGAGCCGGGGTGACGACTCGGGCACGCACGCGAAAGGAGCGGGAGCTCTGGCGTCGGGCCGGCCTGGAGCCGTGGGTCGACCGGCCCGCGTGGTACATCGAATCCGGGCTGGGCATGGCGGAAACGCTTCATACGGGGACCCAGTTGGGCGCGTACCTGCTTACCGATGACGCGACGTTCCGACAGCTGGAGGCCGCCATTCGCCTGGTCCCGCTGGTCCGCTCCGACCCACTTCTCGCCAACCCGTATGTATATACGCTTCCGCGGCGCCAGCGGAACCCGGACGGCGCCCGCGCCTTCGTCGCCTGGTTGACGGGGCCGGGCCAGACCGTCATCGCCGCCTACGGAGCGGACCGGTTCGACGCGCCCCTCTTCAGACCCGCAACCGGCGTGACCCGGGACACCACGCGCATTCCGGGGCGGTGAGAACGTGGAGTTCTTCGGCGAGTCACTGACCCAGGCCATCCGGCTCCTGGCCGCGCTGGACACCTACATCGTCCAGATCCTGTGGCGATCGATCCACGTGTCGGGGCTGGCCATGGTCCTGGCCGTGGCCGCCGGTCTGCCCGTCGGGATCGCCCTCGGCGTGTCGCGCTTCCCGGGCCGGCGGTTCCTGGTCGCTCTCGTATACACCGGGTTCGCCCTTCCGCCGGTGGTGGTGGGCCTGGTGGTCTACCTCGCCCTATCCGGAGACGGCCCGGCCGGGGGCTTGGAGCTCCTCTTCCGCCCCACGGCGATGATCATTGCGCAAGCGGTCCTCGCCGCGCCGTACGTGGCCGGCGTCACGTTGGCGACGGTCCAGGCCGTTCCCACCGATGTCCGCCTACAGGCTCGGGCGCTGGGAGCCGGACGGGGCCGGGCGCTCTGGATGCAGGTCAGGGAGGCCCGGCTCGGCATCGTCGCTGCGGTCATAGCCGGCTTCGGCGCGGTCATCTCGGAGGTGGGCGCCGCCATGATGGTGGGCGGCAACATCGTTGGGGAGACGCGCGTGCTGACGACCGCGATCGTGCTCGAGACGCGGCGGGGCCACTTCGAGACCGCGATGGCCCTGGCGATCATCCTCCTGGCGATCGTGCTGCTGGTGAACATTCTCCTGACCCGCGCCCAGCAGGGGGCGTCGTGGGCGCGCGCGGCTAGCGACCGGCCATGGTCGTGACGGCGGCGGAGGCGATCCTGGCGGGACAGGGCCTCACCCGGTCCTATGGCGGCCGCACGGTGGTCGACGTGCATCATCTGGCCGTGGAGCGAGGCGAGGTCCTGGCTGTGCTGGGTCCGAACGGCGCGGGCAAGTCCACGCTCTTCCGCCTCCTGTTACTACTGGAACGGAGCGATTCGGGGCACGTGCTGCTGGACGGTCGGCCGGTCTCGGTCGGGGACCAAGCGGCACACCGTCACATGGCGGGCGTCTTCCAGCGAGCGCACCTGTTCTCGGGCAGCGTGCGCTCGAACCTGGAGTTCGGGCTCCGGGCCACCGGCGTTCCGAAGTCGGAATGGCGTGACCGGATCGATCGAGCCACCGCCGACCTCGGACTGGCGTCGCTCCGGGACGCGAACGTGCGCACGCTGTCCGGCGGTGAGTCCCAGCGCACGGCACTGGCCCGTGCCCTGGTTCTGGAGCCGAGGGTGCTGTTGCTGGACGAGCCCACCGCGGGGCTGGACGTGGCGGTCCGTCGTCGGTTCCGTGAACAGTTGGGTCGGGTCATCCGGGAGCGTGCGCAGAGCGTGCTCCTGATCACGCACGACCCCGCTGACGCGTTCGACCTGGCCGACCGCGTGGCCGTCATGGAGGGCGGCAGGATCGTACAGGTCGGCACACCGGAGGACCTGACCACGGATCCGGCGACCGCGTTCGTGGCCGCGTTCACGGGTGCGGAGCTGATCCTCGACGGCGTGATCGCGGAGACGGGCGGGGGCACGGCCGTCGTGGCGACGGACTCCGCCGTGCTCCACGCGCGAACGGGCGAGGAGGAGCTGCCCGTCGGAACCAACGTGCACGTCCGCTACCGCCCCGAGGACGTAGTCCTGGGGCCCGAGTCAGCGGGCGAGACGAGCGCGCGTAATCGGCTTACCATGACCGTCCGGTCCGTCAAGCCGGCAGGAGGACTGGTCCGGATCCGATTGGACGGACCCGTGTCGCTGGCCGCCCTGGTGACACGGGACAGCGTCGATCGTCTCGGGCTTGCCCCCGGCACACCCGTGACCGCGCTGCTCAAAACGACGGCGCTCAATGTGTACCGGTCGGTTTGAGCGACGCCGGGCGGCGCCTATATTCGGGGGATGAAACGCGCGGTGGCGGCGGTGCCGGAAGAAGTGGTCCGACTGCGGGTGAACGGGTCGGACGTTGCGACGTGGACGTGCACCCCCGACTCGCTCGAGGCCCTGGCGGCCGGCCGGCTCCTGTCGTTGGGTTTCGTCCGGTCGGGCTCGGAGGTGCAGGCGGTGGAGGTGGGTCGCGACCGGAGCGCCCTCACCATAGAGGCCCGGGTACCGGACGACGCGGCCGCGGCGGCTGGCCGGGAGCTCGAGCACCGTCGCAGCCACGGCTGCGGCCTCCGTTTCCTGATCGACTGCCGGCCCGATCTCCTTCCGGACCGGCCTTCGCACGGCCAGGAGCCGGCCCGCCTGCTCGCCGCCGACCGGTTCTCTGAGCTGTTCCGGGCGCTGTTCGAGCAATCCCCATCGCGCAAGGAGTCCGGCGGCCACCACACGGCCGCCCTGAGCGACGGTCGGGAACTGCTACATGTACACGAGGAGGTCGGCCGTCACAACGGCGTGGACAAGGCGATCGGCGGTGCGCTGCTGGGCGGGCTGGACGTCCCGTCCTACGGTCTGCTCACAACCGCCCGGATCAGCGGCGAGATCGCGGAGAAAGCCGCGCGTGCCGGCCTGGCATGGGTGGCCAGCCGCTCGGTTCCCACGACGCTGGCCGTGGAGATCGCAGCGGCCGCGGGTCTGACGCTGGTGGGGCGGGCCGCCCTGGACCGCC
>CAYXJH010000005.1:0-31989 GCA_964465415.1 uncultured Gemmatimonadaceae bacterium | reverse complement strand
AGGACGCCTGGAAGATAGTTTCCAGTTGTCAGTTATCAGTTCAAAAGGGTAGCGGCGAGCATCGGGCGGTCAGCCTCTTTGAACTGGCAACGGGTCACCGGCGACTGAAGTCCGGCCTCCCGGACCCGAGCCGCCGGAAGGACTCTCGCGGAGTGTCGTGCGGCGGCGCCGCCCACCCCCTATGTTGTCCTCCGTCGACGATGTAGCGGATTCACAACCGATACGGAGCTTGTCATGAGCGTCCTGCTCTCCTGGCTGATCCTCTCCCTGGCGGTCTGGATCACCGCGGTCGTCCTTCCGGGATTCCACCTCAAGAGCACGGGCAGCGCCATCCTGGTAGCCGCCTTGTTCGGGATCCTGAACTTCCTGCTGGGCTGGCTCTTCTTTGCGGTGTTCACCATCGCGACGCTTGGCCTGGCCTGGCTCTTCGCGTTCATCACGCGCTGGATCATCAACGCCATCATCCTGAAAATCACCGACGCGCTCACCGACCACCTCACCATCGACAGCTTCGCGTGGGCGCTGGGGGGGGCCCTCATGATGTCGGCGCTGGGCACCCTCGGGCAATGGCTCCTGTCCGCCGTCCTCTGACCCCCGGCTGAGCCGCTACTCTCGCCGGAGCGCGACGATGGGGTCGAGCCGCGCCGCCTTCCAGGCCGGGTAGAAGCCGAAGAACAGGCCCACGGCCGCCGATACGCTGACCGCTGCGACCATGGCCTCCGTCGAGAAGAGCGCCGGCCAGCCGGCGTAGTTCGCGATCAGGCGGGTGGCGAAGACGCCGGTGAGGATACCACCGATGCCGCCCAGCAGGCAGAGGATGACGGACTCGATGAGGAATTGTGTCAGGACGTCCCTGCTCCGGGCCCCAACGGAGAGCCGGAGCCCGATCTCCCGCGTTCGTTCGGTCACGCTCACCATCATGACGTTCATGATGCCGATCCCGCCCACGAACAGCGAGATCCCGGCGATGGACGCCAGCAGGAAGGTCATGACGCGCGATGTCTCGGTAGCTGCCTGGGCCACCTCCTCCTGGGTCTGGACCGTGAAATCGTTTTCCTGGTGTGGCGCCAGGCGGTGCCGCTCCCGGAGCAGGTCCGTGATCTTCTCCCGGGCGATACCCATGGACGCCTGGTCGAACACCTGGACATTGATCACCATGGCGTGGCTCCGGCCCGAGATCCGCTGGAACGCCGTCGTGTAGGGTACCACGATGATGTCGTCCTGGACCGAGCCCATCAGCGACATCCCCTTGGGCGCGAGCACCCCGATCACCGTCAGTGGCAGGCCGCGCACCCGGATCGTCTCCCCGATAGGGTCGGCGCCCTGGAACAGCTCGTCCACGATGGTCTGGCCCACGACCGCCACCAGCGCGGCCCGGTCCACATCCTCCTCCGTGTACATGCGGCCGCTCTCGATGGGCCAGCGCCGGATCTGGAGGTAGTCCGCCGACTGGCCGTAGATCCGGGTGTGCCAGTTCTGGTTGCCGTACACGACGACGCGCTGGGAGCGGACTTCCGGGCTGGCCGCCACCACCTCGGGGATCTCGTCCCGCAGCGCCAGGGCGTCCTCGATCGTGAGCGTGTTCGCGCTGCCGCCGCCGATGCTCACGCCGCCCAGGGACCGGGCGCCGGGGAACACCAGCACCACGTTCTGGCCGAGGCGGTTCACCTGCTCCTCGACCTCCGAGCTGGCGCCCTGGCCGAGACCCACCATCGTGATCACCGCGCCAACGCCGATCACGATCCCCAGCGCGGTCAGGAGTGTGCGCATGGGATGGCGCTGCAACGCCCGAAGGGCGACGACCGGAACCGCGCTCCACTTCATGATGGCACCCCTTCCTCGATCCCGATGGGGAGGTCCGCGTCGTCGTCTTCGTCTCGCCAGTTGGCCAGCACCTGCGCGGCGTCCCGGGGTTCGGTGCGGCGGTCGGTCCGGATCAGGCCGTCCCGCAGCACGATCGCGCGGTTCGCGAATCGCGCGATGTCCGGCTCGTGCGTGACCATGAGGACCGTGAGCCCCTCCCGGTTCAGCCGCTGGATGATGTCCATCACTTCCAGGCTGGTGCGGCTGTCCAGGTTCCCCGTGGGCTCGTCGGCCAGCAGCAACCCCGGCCGGGTCACCAGCGCCCGGGCGATGGCCACACGCTGCTGCTGCCCGCCGGACAGCTCCGATGGCGTGTGCTTGGCCCGATCCCCCAGCCCCACGATCTCCAGGGCATGGCTGGCCCGGTCATGGATCTCCTTCCAGCTCAGGTCCTCCTGGCTGTAAAGCAACGGCAACTCCACGTTCTCCAGCGCCGAGGTGCGCGGCAGCAAATTGAAGTTCTGGAAGACGAAGCCGATGGTCCGGTTCCGGATCCGGGCCAGACGGTCCCGGGAATGGGTGGACACGTCCTCGCCCCGTAGCAGGTACGTGCCGGCAGTCGGGCGGTCCAGGCAGCCCAGGATGTTCATCAGCGTCGACTTGCCCGACCCGCTCGAGCCCATGATTGCCACGCTCTCGCCCTGCTCTACCGTCAGGTCGATCCCCCGCAGCGCCTCGACCGCAACCGTCTCCGACCGGTAGACCCGCGTGATGCCGGACAGCTGGATCATGGACGAGCGCTCCCCGCGGCCACCTCGATCAGTACTGTGCCTGGTTGCCGCGGAACAGACTCCGGCCGCTGCTGTCTTCGCCACCCTGCAGCGACAGACCGACGACCAGCGTGTCCCCAAGCTGGACGCCGGCCAGGAGTTCGGTGTTCACACCATCGCTCAGCCCGGTCCGCACCGACACCGCCTCGATCTCGCCGTTCCGCAGCACGTAAACCCGACCGTTGGAACCCTCGGACGACGCCGGCTCGGGAGGCATCAGCGCATCAGGCAGCCGGGCGCGCAGCGCAGTGTTCCGGGCACGCATGGCATCCTCCACCTCCGCCGTGATGATGGCGACCTCCGCCGTCATGCCGGGCTTGAGCAAAAGCTCCTCGTTCTCCACCGCGATGATCGTCTCGTAGTGCACTACGTTGTCTTCCACCAGTGGTGCGTTCCGCACCTGCACCACTTCGCCTTCGAACTCACGCTCCCGGTGCGCGTCCACTCTGAACCGCACCCGCTGGCCCTCCCGGATCCCGCCAATGTCCGCCTCCGACACGTTGGCGTGGATCTGCATCCGGCGCAGGTCGGCCGCGATCTCGAACAGGATTGGTGCGCTCAGGCTAGCCGCGACGGTCTGCCCCACGTCCACGTTCCGTGAGATCACCATGCCATCGGTGGGAGAGTGGATCGTGCACCGCTCGAGCTCCCGACGGGCACGGTCCAGGGCGTGCCGGCGCACGCTCAGCTGCGCCTCCGCCTGCTGGACGTTCGCCCGGGCCTGGTCCACCTCGGATGGGGCCACAAGGTTGTTCTCCCGCAGACGCTGGATCCGGTCCCACTGCATCCGTGCGAAATCCAGGCCCGCTTCCGCGGCCTCCAATTCCGCCTGCGCCGAGCTGACCGCCGCCACGAATGTCGAAGCGTCCAGCCGCGCGATCACCTGGCCTCGCTCCACCGGGCTGTTGAAATCCACCAGGATCTCCTCCACGATTCCGGAGACCTGGCTCCCGACGGTCACCTTCTGGACGGGCTGGATGGCCCCGTGCGCGACCACCCGCTGGGAAACTGCCCCGCGGTCCACCGTCACCGTGTGCAACGGCGGGAGACCGCCGCTCGAGTCGCTGCGTGTCGCCCCCCACAACACGGCCGACACGGCGAGCAGGAGCATGGCGGCGAGGGCTAGCTTCCTGAACTTCATGTATTTCTACCGCCGCTGAAATAGAACCACTCGTAAGAACGCGTCACGGCCGTGCCGGCAAGGTGAAGACTTTCCCGGGATTGCAGTAAACCCCACAGCAGGGCAGGTTCCGTCTTCAAGACTATACTTCCGACAGACCGATGCGAAACAGACTGAGCGCCGTCCTTGCCTTCCTCGCCGTCGCCGCGTGCGGCGATGCCACGCCGCCCGACGTCCGCGTCATCGCGCTGGAGGCATCGGATACGGTCCGGTTGGATGCGATCCGTGATAGCGTTCTACTCGCTGCGGAGCTGGTCTTCGACGATGGCCGCCGGGAGCCGCTGAACGGCGCACACTGGACGGGCTCCGGGGCGGATGCCGCCACCCTCCACTCAGACGGCTGGGTCTGGACCCGGGGTGAAGGCTCGTTCATCGCCACGGTAAGCCATGACACGCTGACCGCCAGCACATACGTGGAGATCCGCCGGGAAGGGCGGATCGTGATCACATTCGATGACGGCTGGCGAACGGCTCGAACGGTGGCGCTCCCCGCCCTCCAGACGGCGGGCCTGCGCGGGAACGTTGCGGTGGTCCCGGAGACGGTCGGCTGGGAGGCCTTCCTGGACATGGCGGACATCGAGGCGCTGGATGAGGCCGGCTGGGCGTTTGTCAGCCACAGCGTCACCCACGCGGACCTGGCCACGCTGTCGGCGTCGGCGCTGGAGGCCGAGCTGGTCGAGTCGCGGTCGTGGATCCGGGACCAGGATCTACGCTTCGGGAACGTGTTCATTGTCCCCTACCACTCCTGGGGCGACCGTGAGCGGGCGGCGATCCAGCGACACTATGCGGCGGCCCGTGGCGCCACGGTGGACGCAACGTGGCCCGAGTTCATTGCCGAATGGCGGCCGGTCGACTCGTACGGTATCACCAGCCTGGACGCATCGGCCATGGCCCGGACCGCGACGGGGCGAGCCGATATCATGACCTGGGTGCATCAGGCCATAGAGGGCGGCTTCCTGCTGGACTTGATGTTCCACGATATCCCGCCGGACGACGTGGCCGACTTCCTCGAGCTCGTGAATGCCCTGGAGGCCGTGCGCGAGCGCGTCTTCACCTGGGCCGAGCTCTACCCGGCGGCGGAGTAGCCTCGAACTTCCGCCGCCGCTAAGGCCGCTGCACCGTCCCCGCCGCTTGGCTCGGCTTCAGCGACGTGATGAGCTGCCTCTCGGGCTCGATATCATCGACACGGTGGTCGCTGAAGCCGGCCTCTTCGAGCCACTGAACGTAGTCCTGCTCCGCGTACGTGTCACCAGCCGCCGTCCGTAGCAGCATGACCAGCGCGAAGCGGGCCGCGCGCGGGCTTCTTCCCCGCACGAAGTCGGCGATGGCTATGGCGCCGCCTGGCCGCAGGCCATCCCAGGTCCGCCGGATGAGGCGGCGGTTGACGTCGGGCGGAAACAGGTGGGTGACATTGCTCAACAGGATGAGGTCGAACGGGCCTTTCGGAAGAGGGTCCTCCAAGAAGTCGGCGCCGCTCAGCTCGAGCTGGTCGATGTCACGGAGCCCGTACGCGCGACCGACGAAGTCCACGGTTTCGGGGGTATCGACCAGCGTGGCCCGGAGGCCGCGCTCGATGAACGCCCGCGCGAAATGGCCGGGCCCGCCGCCGAGATCCAGGATGCTGCGGGCGTCCGGCACCCGCTCCAGGCAGAGCTCCACCAGGCGCTCGATGCGGGCGGCGGGAGCGGCGGCCATTCCAGCCATGTAGCTGGCGAGGGCGTCTTCATCGGACTGGGTGCCCGCGTGCTCGACGGGCGCACCGGACGCGATCACGTCCGGTAGCTGGACCCAGGCGCGCAGGTTGTCGATCCAGAGGGACAGGCCAGCACCCGCGCCGTCTTCACCGAGCTCGGCGCGGCCACGCCGGGTAAGCACGAACCCTGCTTTCGTTCGATCCGCATACCCCGCGGCGACGAGCGCTTCAACGAGGATGCGGGTGGCCCGACCGTCCAGCCCGCGCATGCGAGCCACCTCATCGACCGATACAGGCCCGTCGGCGAGGGCTCCCGTGATGCCGACCGCGGCCGCGGCGGCAATTGTGGCCGCGGTCTCGGCACCATCGCGGAGCTGGATCAACGCAGGCTCGTCCGCCTTCATGCCGCTCTCGCGATCGGTTAGGCGATGGTCACTCCATCATCCAGGTACACGTCCTGGATGGCGTTCAACAGCTCCACGCCGTCCTTCATCGGCCGCTGGAAGGCCTTCCGGCCCGAGATGAGCCCCATGCCGCCGCCGCGCTTGTTGATCACGGCGGTCCTGACCGCCTGCTGGAGGTCGTTCTCCCCGGACGCGCCGCCGGAGTTGATGAGGCCCGCACGACCCATGTAGCAGTTGGCCACCTGGTAGCGGACCAGGTCCACCGGATGATCGGACGTCAGCTCGCTGTACACCTTCTTGTGGGTCTTGCCGAACTTCTCCAGGGCGTTGTAGCCGCCGTTGTTCGTGGGCAGCTTCTGTTTGATGATGTCGGCCTGGATAGTCACGCCCAGATGGTTGGCCTGGCCGGTGAGATCGGCGCTCTCGTGGTAGTCGTTGTCCTTCTTGAAAGCGGGGTTGCGCAGGTAGCACCAGAGGACGGTGGCCATGCCGAGCTCGTGCGCCCGTTGGAACGCCTCGCTCGTCTCCTGGATCTGCCTCGTCGACTCCTCGGACCCGAAGTAGATGGTGGCACCGACCGCCACCGCGCCCATGTCGAACGCCTGGTCCACCTGGCCGAAGTACACCTGGTCGAAGCGGTTCGGGTAGCTGAGCAGCTCGTTGTGGTTCAGCTTGACGAGGAACGGGATCTTGTGAGCATACCTGCGCGCCACTGCGCCGAGCACACCCAGCGTGGACGCGACCGCGTTGCAGCCACCCTCCACCGCCAGCTCGATGATGTGCCCAGGGTCGAAGTACTGGGGGTTCGGAGCGAAGCTCGCTCCGGCCGAGTGCTCGATACCCTGGTCCACCGGCAGGATCGAAAGGTAGCCCGTGCCGCCCAGACGGCCGTGGTCGAAGATCTGCTGGAGGCTCCGAAGCACGGGGATCGAGCGATCAGACAGGGCCCAGACCCGGTCGACGAAGTCGGGGCCCGGCAGATGGAGCGTGTTCTTGTCTATGGTCCGGCAGTCGTGGCGAAGGAGATCGTCGGCCTCATCGCCCAGCAATTGGTGCACTCGTTCGCTCATTCGTCGCTCTCCATCACCGCGTGGTGCGTGCGTATCTATCGCTCATTGGTCCGGCCGGATCATGGTAAGGCCCCGTCGCGCTGGCGCGCAAATCCCCCGACTCCCTTGTGGTGAGAGCCCGTCTTCGAGACTCTTGTACGTTCGCACGATGCTCGTGACCGCCAGAAAAGCCGACTGTGCGCATGTCCGATACCACCGTGGCACCCGTCGAATCCGAAACCTGGACCCCCCAGGACTCGGCCAGGATCTACGGGCTGGAGGACTGGGGCTCGCCCTACTTCAGCGTGTCCGACCGTGGCACGGTGCAGGTCCACCCGGATGGTGATGCCCGGACCATCGACCTGTTCGATGTGGTGGAAGGGCTGTCGGCCCGTCACATCAACCCGCCCGTCGTCGTGCGCTTCTCCGGGGTGCTGGCTCATCGGATGCGGCACATGCGCCGTGCGTTCGACGAGGCGATCGCCGAAGCCGGATACAGTGGCGACTACACGTGCGTCTATCCGCTCAAGGTGAACCAGCAACGTCACCTGGCGGAGGAGATCCGCGACCTGGGCAAGGAGCTGCGGTTTGGCCTGGAGGCGGGCTCCAAGCCCGAACTACTGGCCGGGCTGGCCCTGACGGAGGGGCTGCCCGACATGCCGCTCGTATGCAACGGGTTCAAGGACAGCGAGTTCATCGAAACGACGATCCTGGCGGCCAAGATGGGCCGCAACGTGCTACCCGTCGCCGAGCAGCCCTCGGAGCTGGAGCTCATCGTCCGCTCCGCGCGCAACCACCGCGTCACGCCGCGTTTCGGCGTCCGGGCCAAGCTGGCCGCGGGCGGGATCGGTCGGTGGGCCGGGTCCGGCGGCTTTCGCGGCAAGTTCGGCCTCTCCGTGAGTCAGATCCTGGCCTCGGTGGACTATCTCCGGGACGAAGGGCTGCTGGAAGGGCTGGTCATGCTGCACTGTCATATCGGCTCGCAGATCTATGATATCCGCACCTTCAAGTACGCCGTGAACGAGCTGACCCATCTCTATGTCGAGCTCGTGAAGCTGGGTGCGCCGATGGGTATCCTCGACCTGGGCGGCGGTCTCGGCATCGACTACGACGGGACCCAGTCCGCTACGCAGTCGTCCATCAACTACACCCTGGAGCAGTACGCCGCCGACCTGATCCACAGGGTCAAGTACATTTGTGACGACGCGGGCGTGGCCCACCCCGACATTATAACGGAGTCCGGGCGCGCTCTCGTCGCGCATTCCGGCGTGCTGATCTTCGAGGTGCTGGGCAGCCGGGTGTTCCCTGCCCAGCCGGACGACGGCCTGGTGAAGCGGGCGCTGGAGGAAGTGCCGGAGGACGAGACGCCCCAACCCCTGCTGGACCTGGTGGACGCGTTCGGCCGGCTGAATGAGCCCGACGCGGACGCCGCGGAGACCTATCACGACGCCGAGCACGCCCTCGGCGAAGCGATGAGCCTGTTCAACCTCGGATACATGTCGATCACGGCCCGCGCCGCGTGCGAGGAGCTGTATTGGGCGATCGGCAACCATGTGTTGGGCGAGCACGGGGATGACCTGCCGGAGGAGTTTGCGGACCTCCCGGACCGCCTGGGTGACCTCTACTTCGCCAACTTCAGTCTGTTTCAGTCTCTCATCGATGCCTGGGGAATCGATCAGATCTTCCCGATCATTCCGATCCACAGGCTCGACGAGGAGCCCACCCAGCGGGGCACGCTCGCCGACATCACGTGCGACTCCGACGGTCGGATCGACCGGTTCGCCGGACGAAGCGGTCCTGAGCCCACGCTGCCACTCCACCCACTACGCCCACTCGGTCCCAATGGCGGGCCGGCTGTGGACTGGGAGCCGTATTTCCTCGGGGCGTTCCTCACGGGCGCGTACCAGGAAACGCTCGGAGACCTGCACAACCTGTTCGGGGACACCCACGCGGTGCATGTCCGGCTGGGTCCCGACGGCGACTGGCAGCTCGAGGAGGTCGTGGAGGGGGACACCGTCCGGGAAGTGCTGAGCTTCGTTCAGTACGACCCGGACATGATCCGGCGCACCCTCCGCAAGGAGGTCGAAACCGCCCTCGCCGCCAAACGCCTCACGCTGGAGGAAGCCGTGAGCATGCGCCGGTTCCTCGACGAGGGGCTGGACGGTTATACGTACCTGGAATGACCCTGCCTCGAGCGTGAAATTCTCTCCCCAGCGTATCGGGCGGTCTTCGACGATTTTGGTCTGCCTCATGGCCCTGGGCGCGTGCGCCGGCACGCCACTCGAGGAAGATCGATGGTGGCGCGGCAACCTTCACACCCATTCTCTCTGGAGCGATGGCGGCGAGTTCCCCGAGCTGGTCGCCGAGTGGTACAAGGAGCGCGGATACCATTTCGTGGCGGTGACCGAGCACGACATGCTTCAGGAGGGCGACCGCTGGGTGGATATCAACGCCCCGGACGTCGGCTGGCCGCCCCGCAACGAGTCGACCCGCCTGGCGCTGCCGGCGTACCGCGACCGTTTCGGTCCGGACTGGGTCCAGGAGCGCCATGATGGAGACCGTCACCTGGTCCGACTGCGTCCGCTCGATGAGTACCGTCACCTGTTCGAAGAGCCCGACCGGTTCCTCCTGATCATGGGTGAGGAGGTTACGGACCGGGAGGGAGCGCACATCAACGTGATCCACGTCGACAGCGCGCTCCAGCCCCTCGGCGGGACGTCACCGGCCGACCGGACTCGCCATAACCTGCGTGCCGCGGCCGACCATCGCCGGGCCACGGGCCAGCCGCTCATCGCCATCGTCAACCACCCCAACTACCTGTGGGCGCTCGACGCGAAGGATATCGCCGATATCCCGGCAGCACGCTTCTTCGAGCTCTACAACGGGCACCTGCACGTGAACAACGACGGTGACCCGGAACGGCCCGGCACGGAGCGGATGTGGGACCTCATCCTCACCCAGCGTCACGTGGCCGGCGAGCCGCCCATCTACGGGATCGCCTCGGACGATGCGCACGAGTTCCGCGCCCATGGCGACACCGTCGCTCGCCCCGGCCGTGGCTGGGTCATGGTTCGCGCCGACGATTTGTCCCCGGAGTACCTGATCGAGGCCCTCGAAACGGGCGACTTCTACGCAAGCACCGGCGTGGTCCTGCGGCGCCTCGATCGCGGCGAAGACCGGATCAGGGTCGAGGTCGAGCCCGAGCCCGGCGCTACGTACCGCATCCGCTTCGTCGGGACCCGTCGAACCGAGGATCCGGACGGCGAGGCTGTCGGCCAGGTCCTGGCCGAGGTCGACGGGCCGGTTGGGGAATACGCGTTCCGCGGCGACGAGCGCTACGTCCGGGCGACCATCGCGTCCACCGCGCCCCACGTCGATCCCACCACGGGCCGGGTCCTCGGCACCACACGGGCCTGGGTCCAGCCTGTGGTGCGCTGAGGACGTCCGTCCGGGCCGGGATCCAAAATGAGAACGGCCACCCCGCCGGCCGGCGGAATGGCCGTCCTCATGCGCCCGGCAGGACTCGAACCTGCGGCCCTCGGTTTAGGAAACCGATGCTCTATCCGGCTGAGCTACGGGCGCTTACCACGAACCTGAACCGGTTGAAATCTACCGGGTTCGGACCTGAAAATCGACCCCGCGCCCCGGCCAACCGTCCGATCGAGTCTACCGCCCGTGGCCTGCCAGGAATCCCGAGACCAGGCCGGCGACGAGGGCCGTGAACCGGTCGTATGAGTCCATCTCGGCCCGGGCTGCATCGGCGCCCTCGTCACGCAGCCGGGCCGCGAGCCCGTTCAGGCGGTCAGCCAGCTCTTCCACCAGGTCCGGCTCCCCGTACGCTGCGACGCCGGACGCCGACCCGGTGATCCCTTCGGTCTCCGGCTCCGGTTCGGGCTCGAAGACATATCCCGCCGAGGACGGGAGATCGACATCGTCGTCGGAGTCGTCCGGAGCTTCGGACGGAGCCTCATCCCCGACCGGGTGGTCGGCGACGGAATCCCGGTACTCGTCCGCTCCGACATCCACGGCCTCATCCACCACCACGTCCTCCTCGGCGGCCGGCTCGTCCCACTCATCCGCGGCCTCATAGGACAGTGGCTCCTGCTCTTCTTCAGGGATCCACCCGCCCTGGTCCCGGGGCAGCGGGGCGAACGGGCCCGAAATATCGTACTCGAGAGCCGGTGGCTCCTCGGTACTCTCCATCACCGCGTCCGACGTGTCACGGGCGACATCGTCCGTATCCCGTGCGGCGTCATCGATACCCGCCACCGCCTGTCCGGCTGTCTCCACGACGTCATCGGCGGCCTCGACCTCCAGGACGTCCTCGACTGCCTCTGCTTCGTACGGGGGCACCCACTCCGGCTCTTCGGGGGCCTCGGTCGGGGTGTCCACCCGCGGATCGATGGGCTCCGTCGCCGGGTCGGTGCCCGGCCGGCTGCGGGGCACGAATGGAGGAGTGGGCCCGGTCGCGCGGACGGGTCCCGGCTCGGCCCACCGCGTAGAGGTCGGTGGCCGCGGCGTCTGTTCGGGGGTTGTCCCCTGTCCTTCCTGCGTCATCGCCGCCTCCAGTCAGCCCGGTTACTCATGCACGGATCCGTGCCAAGATAGGGCGCCCCTCGGGGCCTCGCTACCGGAATCGGGCCCGAACGCCCACGAGCAGGCTGCGCCCTGGACCGGGCTCATGGTACCGGCCGCCGAACGCGTTGATGACGACCGACGAGCTGTAGCGCGAATCCAGGACGTTCGTTACCGCCGCGAACGGCTCCACCGCCCCCGCGGGCGTCGTGAAGCCGTGGGCCGCCCGCAGGTCAATGAGCGTGTGCGCCGGAGCGCTGTCGGAGTTGGCGTCGTCGACGGGATACCGGTCGGACCACTCGAGCTCCGCCTGCAACGAGGTGCTCCCTATTCGCCAGCTCACCCTTGCGTCGAGCCGGTGAGGCGGAATGCCCGGAAGGCGGTTCCCCTGGAGGTCGGGGTCCACCGGCTCGGTGAACCGGAACGCGCTGTACGCGTACGTCAGGCCCGCAGTGACGCCGTTCGTGGGACGCGCGGTCGCGCCGAGCTCCAGTCCGCGGTGCGCGGAGCGCCCTGCGTTCCGGTAGAAGTCGCGGCCATCGACGCCTTCCACCTGGAAGGGAAGGATCTCGTTCCGGGCACGAAGGTCGAACCCGACCACTTCCCACGTCAGGGAACCGGTCCCACCCTCAAGCCCCGCTTCCCAACCCCAGCCGTCCTGCGGCTCGAGCTCCGGATTGAACCCGGCCTGGCAACACGCCTCTCCGGGCTGTGGTGGCACATTGATGAGCTCGGTGGTCGTCGGAGTCTGGAACCACGTGGATATGGACGTCCAGGCCCGCCACCTGACCCCCAGGTCGACGAGCCCCCCAGCGCTACCGCTCCACGCGTCCAGGACGCGGCGCGCGGCGCGGTCCGCGGCTCCGACACCCAGGCGATCGTCCGAGTCGAACACGACCGCATCGTACCGCCCCCCAACCCGGAAGGCGACGCGCCGGTGGACTGGCACCTGGACGAACGCGAAGGGCGCAAACGTCGACACACGGTCGATCCGATCCTGGTGCACGGCACCGGCCATTTCCCCCGCCACGTTGTCCCTCTCGAGACGATCGTCCCGCTGCCATTGCGCCTCGAGACCCGCCGTCCAGCTGACGGATCGGTCAGCGCCCGCGTGCAGGAGCGTTCGTGCGCCACCGCCGGTCCGATCCAATCGGATGTACCGCCCGAACGGAAGCGGGTTGTCCATGTTGCGGCCCAGGCCATACGCGGCCGCCTCCAGCACCAGCCCTCCCAGATCGTGCGTGATCGAAGCGCCGCCTTGCAACTGGCTCACGACCTTCCCGCTCCCCGTCGCGACGTTCTGCGGCCAGGCCATTCTCGGCCGCTGCTCCGCCGAGTCGATAGGCAGCGCGCCGGGATTCTCGGCAACCGGGACCGTGGCGGTGTGGAGCACCGCGGTGACCGATGTCCGCTCGCCGAGCGCACGACGGTATCGCGCGTTCAGCCCGCTGCGCTCCGCGCGCGAAAATTCACGAAATCCGTCCGTGGAGAAGTGTGAAACCCCGACGAACCATGCGTCCCGGGCACCGCCGCCGCCGGCGTTGGCCTGGATGCGCCACAGATTGGTCGGGTCCCCGGTGCCGTACGTCCCGGTCGCGACGCGCGCCTCCGCGAAGCCGCGGCCGCCCGTGTCCTCGGTGATGAGCGAGATCACGCCGCCGGCTGCGTTGCCGTACAGTGCCGCAGCCGGCCCCCTCAGCACCTCGACGCGACCGATCGACCCCATGTCGACGTTGGTCAGGGCCGCTTGACCGTCGGGCAGGGTCAGCGGGATCCCGTCCATGACGATCCGGACGCCACGGACACCGAACGCGGAGCGGGCCCCGAAGCCACGCACCGAAATCCTGGTATCCATGGCCAGGTTGTGTCGGTTGCCTACGACTATCCCGGGCACGCGCCGCAACAACTCCTGGAGGTCTACGGCCCGCGAGGCCGGGTGCAGGTCGGCGCCCTGGATCACGGAGGTGGCGACGGGCACGCGTTCCAGGGGCAGCGCGCCGCGCGAAACCCTCGCCTCGATTCCCGGCAGTCGATAGACCGGCGCCGCCGGGAGGGTATCCGCCGGAACGGTATCCGTCGACAGGCCGGGATCCTGGGCGAGACCGGGCGGCGCCAACAACACCAGGAACACGAAGGCGGCGCCCCAGCCTCTCATCCCAGGATCACTTTCACAACAACGAAGCCACCGATCAGCAGGATGAGGAAGAGCCAGGCCAACCGATCGAAATGCCTGTCGATGAAACCCTGGATCGGGGGGCCGAACTTGTAGATCAGACCGGCGACCAGGAAGAACCGGGCGCTGCGGCTGATCGTCGACGCGAACACGAAGATCGCCAGGGAGATGTTGAATACGCCAGCGGACAACGTGAACACCTTGTACGGGATCGGCGTGAACCCGGCCGCGAAGATGGCCCAGAAATCCCAGCGCGCATACAGCCGCTGGACGCTATCGAACGCCTCCGGCGTCACGCCCGGCACGTACGTGAAGAAGAACTGGTCCACCATCTGCCAGATCCCCCAGCCGATGGCATAGCCCGCCAGTCCGCCCAGGATCGAGCCCAGGGCGCACACGGTGGCGAACCAGAGCGCCCGCTTCGGCTTGCCGAGCGCCAGCGCCACGAGGAGCGGGTCGGGCGGGATCGGGAAGAACGAGGACTCGGCGAACGAGAACCCGAAGAGCGCCCAGGACCCGCCGGGTCGGTCCGCGAAGGACAGCACCCAGTCGTACATGCGCCGGACCGGACCCACCTTCGCGGCCGGACCCGGTGTGGCCGGCCCGGGCATCGCATCGTCGTCATGGACGACGCGCTCCTTCCACTCCTCCGACTCGTTGGGACGTGTGCTCATTCCGACCACCCGAAACGACCGATGAGGGGAACGAACACGCACCCCGTGACCGTCTCCTGCTCCATCGAATCCTCGCCCTCCCCTTCCCCCGTTCTGCGAACAAGAGTCAGTTGTTGGTGATGTCGATCCCCTAACGGGATCAGCAGCCGTCCCCCCGGCCTCAACTGGCGATACAGCGATTCGGGCAGTCCCGGCGCCGCAGCGGCGACCAGGATCGCGTCATACGGCGCATACTTCGACCAGCCCACCGTCCCGTCCTTGGTTACCAGCGCCACGTTTCCATAGCCGAGGTCGTCCAGGATCTCGCGGGCCCGCTGGGTCAGCTCCGGGATCCGCTCGACCGCGTACACATTCGACGACATCTCCGCGAGGAGCGCCGTCTGGTAGCCGCTTCCGGCACCGACCTCGAGCACACGGTCATCCGGGCCGATCTCCAGCCTCTCCAGGTACAATGCCTGGAGCGACGGCTGGGAGATGGTCTGGCCATACCCGATCGGCAGCGCGCTGTCTTCGTAGGCGCGCCGGACCACCGCGTCCGGTACGAACCGGTGACGCGGGACACGGGCCACGGCCCTGAGCACGCGCGGATCACGGATGCCCTGTGCTTCGATCCTCTCGACCAGTCGCCGCCGCTTGCGCGCGTAGGGATCCATCACAGCTTGAGCTCCCAGTCCCGGATATCCTGCAGCAGCCCGAAGTTCGTCAGATCGAGATGGAGGGGTGTCACGGAGATGTACCCGTCCTCGATGGCCCGGAAGTCCGAGTCCGCCTCGCCCCACCACGTGGTCTGGCCGCCACCGATCCAGAAGTATTCCTTACCACTGGGGTCGTTGGCCCGCATCAAGGAGCCATCATACACGCGCCTGCCCAACCGCGTCACGCGCACCCCCTTCAGGTCCGCCGGGGCGATGGGTGGAATGTTTACGTTCAGCAGTGTGTCCTTTGGAAATCCACCACGCCCTACGATCTGGCCGAGCAAATCCGAGACCCCAGGGGTCCAGGCCGCGATCGCCTCCGGATCGCCACCGACGTAGGACAGCGCCACGGCCGGGATTCCGAGCAATGTGGCTTCCATCGCTCCGGCAACCGTCCCGGAGTACAGCACGTCGTCCCCCAGGTTGGCACCATGGTTGATGCCGGAGAAGACGTAGTCCGGGCGGCGTTCCAGGAGCTCGCCCACGGCCAGGACGACACAATCGGTGGGTGTCCCATCGATAACGCGCACATCCTGCAGGCTCCGAACACGGAGCGGGTGATGCATGGTAAGCGAGTGGCTGGTCGCGCTCTGCTCACGGTCCGGCGCCACCACGTCCACATCGCCATGCTCCGCCGCCGCACGCTGAAGCGTCCGGATCCCCAGCGCCAGGTACCCGTCGTCGTTCGTGACCAGGAATCGCATCAGGAACCGGCGTCTCCACTCAGGATGTCGCGGATTTCTGCCAGCTCGCTCCGGATCTCATCGACGGTCGCCGGGTCCATGACCTGGTGCGTTGCAGACTCGAGGTCCCCGCCCCGACGAAGCTCCTCCACCTTCTTCCGCGCTCCCTCCACGGTGTACTTCTCATCGTACAGGAGCCTTCGGACGAGGATGATGAGCCGGATCTCCTTCCGCTGGTAGACGCGGTTGCCCGCGCGATTCTTCGACGGCTTCAAGGCCGGGAACTGGCTTTCCCAGTAGCGCAGGACATGGGGCTTCAGGCCGACAAGGTCACAGACCTCCCCGATGGAATAGTACTCCTTCCTGATGATGGGACGGTCGCTCATTGCCACAGCTCCGGCTTGGGTTCCCGCAGCATGAGGTTGCGCACGGCCTCGTCCGCGCTTCGCCCCTCGAACAAGACGGCGTGGACCTCGGCGACGATGGGCATTTCGATCCCTTCCCGTTCCGCCAGGGCGTGGGCCGCACGGCTCGTCTCCACGCCCTCCGCCACCATCCGCATCTCGCCCAGGATTTCGTCCAGCGTCCGGCCCTGCCCCAGCGCGTAACCGACGCTCCGGTTTCGACTCAGCTCCCCCGTACAGGTCAGGATCAGGTCCCCCATTCCGGCGAGGCCGGCGAAGGTGAGTGGGTTTGCGCCGAGCGCGATCCCCAGCCGGCTCATCTCCGCCAGCCCCCGGGTGATCAGGGCCGCACGTGTGTTGTGGCCGAGCCCAAGGCCCGCGGCCATCCCGGCCGCCAGCGCCATCACGTTCTTCAATGCCCCGCCGAGCTCCACGCCGACGACATCGTGCGTGGTGTAGACCCTGAAATAATCCGTCTGAAACAGCTCCTGCATCCGTTGCGCGGCCTCGGTTTCCCGCGAGGCGACCGTGACGGCGGTAGGGTGCTCGCGGGACACTTCCGTTGCGAAGCTCGGGCCGGACAGAAAGGAGAGACTCCGGTGCAGCCGGGAGGGTAGCACGTCCTCCAGCACTTCCGCCATCGTCTCCAGGGTCCGCGTCTCGATCCCCTTCGACGCGCTCACGATCTGCACGCCCTCCGCGAGGCCGGCCGCGGCCTCCGTCATGACGCGCCGCACGTGCTGGGAGGGGCTCACCGACACCACCACGTCGGCATCCGACACCGCCTCCTCGAGGTCCGATGTCGCGCTCAGCCGGCTCGCCAGTTCGACGTCCGGGAGGTACACGCCATTACGGCCAGTCTCTTGTATCGCGGTCGTTACCTCCGCCTCATACGACCAGAGGGTGACCGGGTGTCCCTTCTTCGCCAGCAGATTGGCGAGCGTGGTGCCCCAGCTGCCTGCCCCGACCACGCCGATGCGCTCGTTCATCCCGCCCTCGTCGGAGTCCGGCTGAGAGGGTTCTCTTCGCCCCGCGCGAGTCGCCGGATGTTCGCGCGATGGGCGTAGATGACGAATGCGGCCAGCGCGACCGACAACCACAGCACCGACGGGTGCTCCCCCGTCACGAATACCGCGATGGGAAGCACCAGTGCCGCCAACACCGAGCCCAGGGACACCAGGCGTGTCAGCAGCACGGTGACGCCCCAGACCACGAACGCGATCAGGGTGGCCCAGGGCGCGAGTGCCAAAAACGCCCCCGCGCTCGTCGCCACACCCTTCCCTCCCCGGAACCCCACGAACACGGAGAACACGTGACCCACGATCGCGGTCCCACCGTACGCCAGCGCCCAGTACGGACTCGTGGCGCCGGCCCAGAGGGGGAAAAGGAAGGCGGGGACCCAGCCTTTCGCCACATCCACGATCATCACGGGCAGGGCCGCCTGCCAGCCCAGCACTCGGAACGCGTTGGTCGCGCCCAGGTTCCCGCTGCCATGCTCACGCAGGTCGACGCCCCGGACCACGCGCCCGATGGCGTAGCTGGTTGGGAGCGCGCCCAGGACATAGGCGAGGGCGAGGAACAGCCACGTCATCGTTGAGCCTCCCGGCGGCTCCGGACCTTGAGCCGGAGCGGGGTGCCCAGGAAGCCCCATCGGGCGCGGAACCCGTTGTAGAGGTACCGCCGATAATTCTCGGTCACGCCGTCCCTGTGGTTCACGAATATCACGAACGTGGGCGGAGCGATACCGCCCTGTGTGGCGTACAGCAACCGGACGGCGTTTCCCCGATAATGCGGCGGGGGCTGCCGGGCCGCCAGTTCGCGGACCACCTCGTTGACTTCTGAAGTGGGAATTCGGCGAGTCCGCTCCTCGGCGACGTCCAGAACCCGGTCCAGCGTCTTCTGAACCCGCTGGCCCGTCACGGCGGACGTGAAGATGATGGGAACCCATCGCAGCGACGGCGCCCGCTCCCGGATATGCTTCTCGAACGCCGGGGCGGTCGACGTGTTCTTGTCCACCAGGTCCCACTTGTTGACGACGATGATCAGCCCGCACCCGGCGGACCACGCCTTTTGGGCGATCTTCAGATCCTGGACGTGCACCGGCTCCGTGCCATCGATGAGCAGCAGGCAAACGTCGGCCCGGCTCACGGCGCGTTCTGTGCGCAGCGCGCTGTAGTATTCCAGGCTTTCATGGATCCTGGCCTGCCGCCGCAGCCCCGCCGTATCGATGAAGACCAGGGTCCGACCGTGGTAGCGAAGCGGCGTGTCGATGCTGTCCCGGGTGGTCCCGGCGACTTCGCTCACGACCAGGCGGTCCTCTCCGAGCAGCCGGTTGATAAAACTGGACTTCCCGACATTCGGCTTCCCGACCACGGCCACGGACAGAGCTTCTTCGGGTGGCTCCTCCGCCGGGGTGAGGTGGGAAACGATCACGTCCAGCACATCCCCGGATCCCTTGCCCGACAGAGCACTGACCGGCAAGGGCTCACTCAGCCCGAGCTCCCAGAAATCCAGGTAGGAATGGTCCTGTGGGAGGTTGTCCACCTTGTTCACGACCAGCACCACCGGGACCGTCGCCCGCCTCAACAGTTCCGCGATCCGGTGGTCCAGCGGCTGCACACCCGCCTTGCCGTCCACGACGAACGCGATCACCTGTGCTTCTTCCATGGCGGCCAGGACCTGACGACGGATCGCCTTCGCCATGGGCTCGTCGCTGTCGACCTCCAACCCCCCGGTATCCACTACGTAGAACTCGTGGCCAGCCCACTCACCACGGGCAAAGTTGCGATCGCGTGTGACCCCGGGGACATCCTGCACGATCGCCTGACGCCGTCCCACGATCCTGTTGAATAGCGTGGACTTCCCGACGTTCGGCCTGCCGACCACCGCGACGGAGGGTAGAGCCCGGCTCACAGCGCAGCCAGGGCGGCGGCCAGCGTGTGCTCGGTGACGACGGGCGCCGCGACCCGGCGCCGGAGCGTCTCCAGAGGCATGCTGTCGATGAACAGCGCGTCATCGTTGAGCGCCTCGGCCGGAAGCAGGATCGCATCCAGAGACTCCCTCGCTTCCGCGTCCACGATCCTGTCCAGTATGTCCGACCCGGGAAGGAGCCCCGCAGTAGTCACCGTAGCGCCGAACAGGCGATTCTCCACGGGCAGGAGTACGAACGTGCCGCCCGACGCCGCTGCCATTCGGTCCACCAGCGGACCCAGGACGCCCCCCATGCGGGTGCCGGTGACCAGACCGATGCGTCGGCCGGACAGGTCGGGCGGGTTGCCCAACACCATATCGGTGTCGTCCAGCAGCGCGCGCACCGACCCCACGCCGTTCTCCGTCAACTGCCCGTCGTCATAGTAATCTGCGGCAGGCAGTGGCTCATCTGTCAGGAGGTACAGCTCATCCGCCGCGTAGGCCCAGCCGATCCCCCGCTCAGCCCTTCCCCGCGCCCTGGCGCGTGTGAGCTGCCCTATGGCGAGGCGTGCCTCCTCGGGCCGGAGCAGGCGCACGGGACGGTCCAGGTTGTACCGCGTCAGGCCCACCGGGACGACCGACAGCGAGAGCACGCCCGGGCCGAGGGACCACAGGTCGTCGATCGTGCGGTCCAGATGGGCGCCATCGTTCCACCCGGGGCACAGGACCACCTGCGTGTGGACCGAGATCCCGGCGTCCACGAGCTTGCGCAGGCGATCCATGATGTCGCCGCCCCGTCGGACACCGAGCAGACGCATCCGGACCTCGGGCTCCGTGGCGTGCACGCTCACATACAGCGGCGACAGCTTCTGGTCGATGAGCCGCTGGAATCCGCGACGCCCGAGGTTGGTAAGGGTCACATAGCTGCCGTACGTGAACGACAGGCGGAAATCATCATCACGCAGGTACAGCGAGTCCCGGACGCTGGGCGGATTGCCATCGATGAAGCAGAACACGCACTTATTCGCGCATTCCCGGACCGCGTCCGGGGCAGGTACTACGCCCAGCCCCTCGCCGGCGTCCTTGTCGATCTCGTAGATGACCGCCGAACCGCCGCCATCCTGGATCTCCAGCTCCATCCGACCTTCAGCCTCCATGAACCGCAGGTCGATGCCATCACGTACCGGCTCGCCGTTGATCCGTACGATCCGGCTCCCGATCCGCAGATGCAGCTCGTCGGCTATGCTGTCGGGCAGGATTTCCGCGATGCGGACCATCGACCCCCCTCATGGAGAAGGGCGGCCCTTGGACCGCCCTCCCCCTTCTCGACCAGTGGTTCAGACCCGGAAAGATAACGGTGGCCCGGATCGCACTCAACGGGCGGTCCTCACTGCCCGGACCGGGTCACCGGAGGGATTCGCCGCACGCAGCGCAGACCGTCGCGTCCGCATCGAAGGGCTCACCGCAGTGTGGGCAGCCGAAGCTGACCTCTCCAGCCGCGTCCTGGTGCGCGGCCAGAACCCGCCGCGCATCCTGGTACGCGTAGGTCGGCGCCAGTACCCGGATGACGGCCAGATCGCCCAGGTCCACCGGGAACGCAGAATGGTCTTTCTGTGACAGCAACCTCGCGTCGACGCCCTCCGCGCGGAGGTTGTTCTCGATGAGCTGCGCTTCGACCTCATCCGCCAGGGAGAGAACCTCCGCCCAGCCCTCGATGATCGGCACCTCCGAATGATCGGCACACCGGTGGTACCGACGGTCGCCCGCGTCACATTCCTCGCACAGGGCCGTCGCGCACAGCGCGCACTGCCCCGGTGCCTCGCGGTCCGGGTGGACGTCACAACGCGCGGCGATCATGAGGTGCCCGCACGCAGGGCACGCGTCCGCGTCCGCCGCGATGATCTCCTCGCACCGCTCGCACCGGCGGGTCGGCTCCCGGACGTCGGCTCCACAGCCAGGACAGGCCGCATGGCCTTCGGCCAGCATGGTACCGCATTCGGGACATTGGGGGATCCGTGTCATGGTCTCCTGTGGGGGTGTGTGGCGACCGCCGGGGGTGCAAGAACCGTACGCTGATGTAGTGAGGGCGCCATCCAGGAGGATGGCGCCCTTACGGTCGGCCCGTCGACGTTGGTTGCTAGCTGACCACCTCGTATCTCCAGCCAGCCATCTCGCCGCCCGACAGGTCGACGTCCGCAGAGAACGTCTCCGTCTCCTCCTGGGCGGGCAGCGTCGCTCGAGCCGTGGCGGTGTCCAGCGCGTTCCCGTTCTCATCAAGGATCGTGAACTGGATCGCCACCTCCTGACCGGGCGTCGCGGTCAGGTTGATGAGGGTGCCCTCGATGGTCGCCTGGCCGCCCTGGCCGAACGAGATCACGATATCCGAAACCTCGTACTGCTGCTCCTGGTACGCACGGAACACATCCTGACTCCGCCGCAGCAGCCGATCCGCCTCCGCCGCATCGGAAATATCCGCCTTCGCCCGATACGCACGCAGTGTGAACCCGAGGAGGTTGCGGTTCAGCGGGTCAAACTCCTGGACCCGGTCCGCGGCGTCGAGAAGCTGCTGGTACATCTCCCGGAGCTGCTCGTCCCGGGCTGCCGTCTGCGGCTGCTCCTCCAGGTCCAACGCCGCTGAGTACAGCGACTGGACCAGGTTGAGCTGGGCATCCCGAGAATACGGGTTCATCCGGGCGGACGTGGCGAAGGCCTCGGCCGCGCGCTCGTAGTCGCCGGAGTTGAACAGGCCGATTCCGATCTGGAAGTACTCGTTGGCACCCAGATCCCCCTCACCCATCAGCTCCTCGTACAACGCATCCGCCTCGTCGCCCCGACCGGCCTGGGCGAGGAACGTCGCCCGTGCGGTCATGGCCTGGCGGCGCGTCGCCGCATCCATCGTCGCCGGCGACTCGTCCAGGAACTGGGTGAGCGCATCCGCCGCCTCACCGTAACGCCCGGTCTGGGCCAGCAGGTTCGCCAGGTTGAATGTGGCCGCCTGCCGGTCCTCCTCCCACGCCTCGAGCTGCTCCTCCGGCAGGTCGACCGCGGCGGGCTCGGCGAGAATGTCCAGCATGCCACGGTACGCTTCGATCGCCGCGTCGGTGTCGCCCTCACGGGCATACAGCATCCCCAACGCCATCCGGGCCTCGGGCCGTCCCTGATACAGACGGTCGGCACCCCGGAACCCTTCGAGGGCCGCCGCGTGATCGCCCGTTCCCAGGGCCTCCGCCCCCACATTGTACGCCATGACCCAGCCCTCTTCACGCTCCGCGTCAATCTGATCCGCCAGCGCAGGGCGCAGCGACTCGGCACGGGCGAACATGGAGTCCGCCTGCTCCCAGTTGCCGGTCCCTACCGCCGCCTGACCGGCGATCAGGTACGCCCGCGGGTTCGACGGATCGCGCTCGATCGCGCTGAGCGCTGACGCGAGCGCCTGCTCGTAGTGCGGCCGTGCCGCCTCGCCGTCCGCCAGCGACGCCTGGGCAAGGTATACGCTGGCCGCTCGCGTGTCCGAATCATCGCGCAACCGCTCGCCGCCCACCCCCGGTGCACCACCGTTGCCGGCGCTCGCGCATGCCGTCACGACCGCCGCGACGAGTGCCAGGAGCACACCGCGAGTCAGTCCCTGTCGTCCGTTCGTCATGCCTTCTGTCTCCTTCATGTGTAGCTCCGTGATGACGGTTCAGTCATCGTCCAGCTTCGCTCGTACTTCGTGCGGCGCGAGCCCAAGCGCCCGTGCCGCTGCGGTCACGTCCTCGTACTCTGGTTTCGAACGGCTTCGTCCATCCGGCAGGCGCACGCGCTTGCGCCGGATCGGGTGGCCCCGCCATTCCACGACCTCATCTTCGCGATCCAGGGTCGCCCGCGCCACCTCCCAGTACCGGAGGCCGATGGTCCGGGTTCCGACGAAGACCTCCTCGACCAGTGCGGCCAGAAGTGGTTCCGGGCTCAGCACTTCCAGCCGAACGCCCGGTCGACCCTTCTTCATGTCGATCCGGGACAACGCCACGTCCAGCGCGCCGGCCTCCATCAGAGCGTCCCGGGCGGCGGCTACGTATTCCGGAGCCATGTCGTCGATGTCGGCCTGCAACAGGTAGACCGGATCGGCGCTCGCCGCTGCCACCGTGCACGCGATCACCCGAAGGCAGTTGGGCCGTCCGTCCGGGTCGCGTGTCCCGGCCCCGAACCCGCTCCCCAGGTAGACGACCTCGCCCGGCGCCCGCGCCCCGCCGGTCAGCGTCGCCAGGATCGCGGCCCCTGTGGGTGTCGTACACTCCTCTGCATACCCCGTTTCACGTACCGGCAACCCCTCCAACAGCCTCGCCGTGGCTGGGGCCGGCAGCGGAAACTCGCCGTGGGACATCCGGGCGGTGCCCGAGCCGACGGCCACGGGGCGAGTGTAGAAGCGCTCGAAGCCCAGTTCGTGCACCCCCGCCACGCTGCACATCACGTCCAGGATCGCATCCAGCGCTCCGACTTCATGGAAGTGGACCTTTTCCACTGGAACGCCATGTACGGCGGCTTCGGCCTGCGCCAGGCGCTGAAAGACGGCGGCCGAGCCCTTCCGCACCGTCTCCGGAGCCCCGCTCCCGTCCACGATGGCGAGCACGTCGGGGAGGTGGCGGTGTGCGCGTTGGTCCGGCACGTCGAACACGACCCGGGTACAGGCGATGCCGCTCCGGTCCACCCGCTCCACAGCGACATCGCCCGGTAGGCCCAGCGACGCGACGAAATCACGCAGCCACTCCGGCGAGAGGCCCACATCCACCAGAGCGCCTACGATCATGTCGCCGCTGATCCCGGCGAACGGGTCGAAGATCAGCGCGCGTGTGCGCGCTTCCCTCGGTTTCTGCATGGCGCTGGAAGGTACGCAGCCCCCCGCGGCCCGGTCAAACGGAAGGCCGGGCGCCGGCCAGGTGCCGCACGATGCGGCGGGCTACCGTGGCCGAGATGCCGGGCACCGCCGCGATGTCGGCCTCCGACGCCTCTCGCAGCGCCCGGACGCTGCCGAAACGGGTCAGCAGGCGCCGCTGGCGCTCCGGCCCGATCCCTGGCACGTCGCTCAGCTCGCTCGAAAGGGTGCGGCGCCGGCGCAGCTTGCGGTTGTACGCGTGCGCGAAGCGGTGCGCCTCGTTGCGGATGCGCTGCAGCAGTCGTAGGCCGGGATGGGTACGGGGCAATCGGATGGCGTCCGGCCGACCCACCAGGTACACCTCCTCCTCCCGCTTGGCCAGTGCGCACACCGCCGTGTCCACGGCCGCTGCATCCTCCAGCGCGGCCGCCGCCGCCCCCAGCTGTCCCCTGCCACCGTCGATGACGGCCAGGTCCGGAAGGGGGAGTCCCTCGTCCAGCCGTCGCCGGAAATACCGGCTCACAATCTCCCGCATGGAGCGCACGTCGTCGTTCCCCCAGTCGCCACGGATCCGGAACCGCCGGTACTCGCTCTTTTTCGGCTCCCCGTTCTCGAAGACCACCGCGCTCCCGACGACCTCCGTGCCCTGGGTGTGGGAGATGTCAAAGCATACAACCAGCCGCGGTACCGCCATCAGCTCCAACGCCTCCTGTAGCTCATACACGACATCGTCCGCCCGCGACCGGATCGACTCGTCCAGTACCGATCGCTCTTCCAGTACATGCCGCGCGTTCTGCGCCGCGAGCTCCACGAGGCGGCGCTTCTCCCCGCGCTGCGGCACATGAAGACGAACGCGACGGCCTGCCGTTTCCTCCAGGAGCGATTCAAGCGCCGCCCGGTCTTCGAAATCACCGGGCAACAACGCTTCTCTCGGCAGGTCGCTCAGGCCGAGATCGCCCCGGCCCAGGTAGAACTGTGTGGCGGCGGCGGCGAGCACGGCGGTCTCGTCCTCCTGGGCCAGGTTCGTGAAATGATGGACTTCCCGACCCAACAGCTTCCCGTGCCGAATCCGGAGCAGCACCGCGCTGGCATGGTCCCCGTCCCGGGCGATGCCGACCACGTCCTGATCGCCGCCTCGCACGTCGAACGCGCGCTGCCGTCGCTCGAGCGCATCGAGCCCGGCCAGGGTGTCCCGCAGGGCCGCCGCCCGCTCGAAGTCCAGCTGTGCGACCCTTTCGGACAGCTCCCTGCCGACCCGGTCCCGTACGTCGCCGACCTCCCCACCCAGGACCTGTAGGACCTCATCGATCATCAACCGGTAATCGGGCTCCGACTGAAGCCCGACGCACGGCGCCTGACACCGCCCGATGTGGTAGTCCAGGCAAGGGCGCGCGGGACCCTCCCCCGGCAGGTCGTAGCGACAGCTCCGGACCGTGTATGCCCGCTTCACGACCTCGAGGGCCTGTCGCATCACCGCGACCTCGGTGTACGGACCGAAGTATTTCGACCCGTCGTTCTCCACGGTGCGGGTCACGATGACGCGCGGGAACGGCTCCTGAACCGTGACCTTGATGTACGGATACCGCTTGTCGTCCTTGAGCCGGATGTTGAAGCGCGGCTGGTGCGTCTTGATCAGCGTCGCCTCGAGCAGCAGCGCTTCCGCCTCGCTGCCGACCACCAGCGTTTCGACGTCCGCGGTCCGGCGGACCAGCTCGTCCTGCTTGATCGATTGGCCCGCGTCCCGATTGAAATGGCCGCGGACCCGCGCGCGCAGCGACTTGGCCTTGCCCACATACAGGATCTCGCCGCCGGCATCCTTGAAGAGGTAGACGCCGGGCCGCGTCGGCAGGTGCTTCAACTTCCGCTCGAGATGCTCTCTCACTTCGCTTACGATCGGTTCCTTCACCTGGGCTCACGCTAGTGGTACCCCGAGCGGCCCGCGCGTTCCGCGCTCAGCGGCGCCGCGCCAGCCCTGCCACGCGTGCAATGAACGCCCGCGCTTCGGTAAGTCCGAGGGCATGTCCTGCGCCGAAATAGACGACGCCGAAGGCGCCCACCGCGGTGAATGCGGTGACCAGGTTCGGCAGGTCCGGCAGGGCCCAGACCACTACGCGGCCGGCGGCTGCCGCTGGCAAGCCCGCAAGGAGCATCCGGCCGATGGGGCCGCGACCTGGCCGAACGGGGCCGATCCGGCTCCCGAGCCGGCGATTGAGCAGCCACCATTCGAGCCACGCGCCGATGGCGGCGGCGCACCCCAGACCTACCGGCCCCAGGGTTTCTCCTCCGATCGTCGGCACATCCCATACGCCGAACCCGTACGGGCCTGCGGAGAACGCGGGGATGGAAAGTGGGCCGAGGTCGGTCCCGGCGAACGAGACCTCGCCGAACTGCATCATGAGCGCTACGCCCAGGACGGCGGAGACGGCCACCCTGAGCCCCGCCACCTTGGCCGGGGTTTTCGTGTCGTGCAGGGCGAAGAACGCCGAGGAAAAGACGCGGGTCCCCGTGGACGCGAAGAGACCTATGCTGTACGCGGCCAGGATCGCCCAGGTCACGAGCGTCGCGGATGGCGCGAACTCACCCCGCTCATACAAGGCCGCGACGATCACGTCGCCCAGCACCAGAAAGCCCAGGATGGAGGGGATCACGTAGAAGGCGACCTGCTCCAGCGCGCGCTTGACCCGAGCCTGGAGGACGTCCAGGGCGCCCAGTCTCTGGCGCGACAGCTCGGGCAGCTCTGCGGCCGCCACCGACATCCCGAACAGGCTGACCGGCAGGATGTAGAGCTGCTGCGCGTACGTCAGGGTCGCCACGGCCCCGATGCCCAGCATGGACGCCAGGAAGATGTCCACGTAGCCGCTGAGCTGGACCACGCCGCGACCGGCGATCGCCGGTCCGGCGTTCCGCACGGCCGTCCTGACTCCCTCCCGTTTCAGGTCCCACCGGATGCGCAGGGACCGGCTCAGGCGGATCACGAACGGGAGCTGGACCGCGAACTGGAGGAAACCGCCCAGCAGGGCGGCCCAGGCCAGGATCACCGCCAGCGACTCCTGGTCCGTGCCGGCGCCGAACAACAGCAGCGCGGCGATCATGGAGGCGTTCCAGACCACCGGCGCGACGTAGGAGATGAAGAATCGCCGGTGGCTGTTCAGTACGCCGAGCGACCAGGCGGACAGGACGAGGACGCCGGCCATGGGAAAGATGATGCGGATGAGCCGGACGGTCAGGTCGTATCGCGGATCGCCGGCAAAGCCCGGCGTGAATACCGACACCAGGACAGGCGCCGCCAGGATGCCCACCAGCGCAAGGGCACCGGCCAGCGCGAACAGGAGCGCGAAGATCGCCCCCGCCACGCGCCCTGCCTCCTCTTCCCTGCCCTGTTCGAGGAGCTCGGAGTACACGGGGATGAACGACGCGCTCAGCGTCCCCTCGCCGAGCAGGTTTTGGAGGACGTTCGGCATCCGGAGCGCCGTCCGGAACGAGTCCGCGGCGTACGACGTGCCGAAGAACATGCCGATGAACGCTTCGCGGACCAGTCCCGCGATCCGACTCAAGAAAATGCCCGCTGCCACCCATTGGGCGGAGCGGGCCGGTCCCGGCCGCGGCGACTCTTCAGCCACCCTCTCCCCCGGACAATCGCTCTTGTCGGCGATCGCTCAGCAGGCGGTCCACGAAATTGGCCTGTTCCTGGAGGGCCTCGACCTCGCGGTTCAGCCGGTCCACCTCCGCTTCCAGCGCCGCCAGGCGTTCGTCCTCGCCAGACCCGCGCTCGACCCGACGGGCCAGGGACCGACCCAGCTGCGAGTCCAGCACCACCGCCAGCAGCGGGATGAGCAGGATCAGCACGAAGAAGAGCCACATCATTGGATGATCATAGATCGGCCCGAATCGCAGCGGCAACCACCCTCACCCCCTGCCTGAAGGAATCGGTGTATGCGACTCTCCGCCCTTCTCCGTCTCGAACCGATCCCCCACCGGTGTCCGCATCGCCTCGAGGATCGCACCCGGCAGCCCCTCCCCATACCGGGCCAGGTACTGATGCATGTTCAGCACCCGCTCCTGCGGCTTGCCCAGAGGCGCCAGGTTCGCCGCCGCCTTCTCCAGCTGTTCCAGTTCGGTTTCCTGCTTCAGCTTGACGTGCTGTCGGATCTTCTTCTCCACCTCTGACAATGAACGGAATCCGTCATTTCGGGCCTGGAAGATCGGCCCCTTCAGCGTGGGATCCACGGCCTGCGCGGCATCGTATACCGCCTGATACCCGTCCTTCAGCGATGCGCGGAGTCGCGCGATCGCTGCCTGCACCGCGTCCGGTACATCAGCGCGAACCACATCCGATACGAGCTCATGCACGGGTCGGCGGAAGGATTCCACGTCCAGGTCGAACCGCTTCAGGACCTTGTCGACCTTCGCCTCGATCAGCGTCACGCTCAACCGCGGAAATACCAGGGGCATGCCGACCCCATGAGCCTCGAACAGCGCACGCGTCTGCGCCAGGTACCGGACCTCCCCCGGACCGGCCACATACGCCAGCGTGGGGATCACCGCGCTCTCCAGTACGGGACGCAGGAGGACGTTCGCCGAAAAGCGCTCGGGCTCGGAGCTCCAGAGAGACCACAACTCGTCGTTGGTGAGCCGGCGCCCGGACGCACGCAGGACCCAGTCCCCGTCGTCCAGCAGCAATCGGTCCCGACCGTGGTCGGGATCCTCGAGGAAAACGTTGCTCGAGGACGTTTGCACCGCGACCTGGCTCGTGTACCCCGCGTCTTCCAGCTTCCGGGTCGATTCCTCCACCGCGCGCTCGTGGATGGACGCCTGCTCCAGCTCCCGGCGGATCACCGGCGCGCCGAGCTTCCGGATTCGCGCGTCCTGGGCATCCACCAGGCCGATCCGGGTGCCGGCGAACAGTCCGGCGAGCGTTTCCGCGAACGCTCCAGCCACCGTCGCCCCGGGTTCGTATGCCGCTCGAAGTCGCTTGAGGACAGCGGGCGCAAAATCAGATGGAGGCGTGATTTCCGCCAACTGGTCCAACGCAGATTCCGCAGTGGTTCCCACGGACCGCCTGCCCATGGAGAGCGGGGGGAAGGCGGGTCCGGAAAGGGCGAGTCGATGCAGTTCGTTCCCGGTGTCCAGGACGTGGACGTGGTTCGCCTCTTCCCAGTCGTGATCGTCGGAGGCGATCCAGAAGAGCGCCAGGACGGGGGCGTCCAGGATCGACTCCAGCCGCTCCGCCAGCGCCACCGCGGTGAGCGCTTTGTGGATGGTGTACAGCGGACCCCCGAACAGGCCCGGCTGCTGCCCGGTGGTGACGAAATAGCCGGAACCGCTCGCGATGCTGGCGAGCCGCTCACTCGCCTCGTCCCCAAGCGCTCGGACGGCGGCAGCCATGGCCCGTCGCGAGTCAGGGTCGAATCTGGCATCCACTTCCCTGGCCTTGCTTTCATACGCCCGGGCATCGAACGGGGCACCGGCGAAGAACGGGAGGATCCCCGGATCACCCCGCACGTAGGCGTCTACGAGGGGATCCCCGCCGATCGTGCGGACCTGGATGGCGATGTTCACGGGTATACCTCGGGCGGAGATCATCCTTTGTGATATGGCTCACCGCGGACGATCGTGCCCGCGCGGTACAGCTGCTCCGCGAGCACGAGGCGGGCGAGGTCGTGAGGCAGGGTCATGGCTGACAGGGACAGGCGGTGCCCGGCTGAGTCGATCAAGGTCGGATCGAGGCCGAACGCACCGCCGATCACGAGGGCGACATCACCGGCGGCGCGAATCGCGCGATTCTCCAGGTGGCCCGCCAGACGCTCCGAGCTCCATCGCGTCCCACCCCGGGTCAGAACGATCAGCTCACTCGACGCATCGATGGCACCACGCAGACGCTCGCCCTCGGAAGCGCGTACCGCATCCATGGGTTTGCCGCGCGTTGCCGGCTCGGCCTTCACCGTGGCGACGTCGAGCTTCCAGTAGCGGCCGGCCCGTTCCTCGTACTCCCGGATCGGACCGCCAAGCACGCGACCCGGCTTGCCCACCACCGCCAGAACGATCCGCATCCCTTCAGGCTCCCTACCGTCGCGGACGCGACGAGGGGGTGCCAGGATCAACCTCGCGCCGTTTCATCCATCGATCTCGTCGCCGGGGCGCAGCACCGTATCCGACCGGAAGTCCGGTACCGGGTCGGGGTGGTCGAGGTTGAAGTGGAGTCCGCGGCTCTCCTTGCGACGGCGTGCGCTACGTACGATGAGCAGGGCCACGTCACAGAGGTTCCTCGTTTCCGCCAGGTCGGTGTCCACCGGGCCGTCGCGCCAGAGGCGGTGGGCCTCGCGCCGCAGGGCTGTCACCCGTTCGAGCGCCTCGGTCAGGCGCTGATCGGTGCGGACGATCCCGCAATCATCCCACATCAGGGATCGCAGGTCCTGCTGGAGCGCAATCCAATCATCGCCCGCCTCGCCCGGCTCTCCCAGGGGAACCGGCTCCGCGTCTCCATGGGGTGCGTCAAGCTCCGTGCGCACACACAGCGCGGCGCGGTGGCTGAAGACCACCGCCTCCAGGAGCGAGTTGGATGCTAGACGGTTGGCGCCGTGCACGCCAGTGCACGCCACCTCGCCCGCGGCGTACAGGCCGTCCAGGCCGGTCCGACCATCCCGGTCCGTCACCACCCCCCCGCACGCGTAATGCGCGGCCGGGACCACCGGGATCGGCTCGCGCAGGACATCGATGCCCTGCGTCGCGCACGCCTCCACGATGCCCGGAAACCGCTCCTGGATCTGCGCCGCGGGGATCGGCGAAAGGTCGAGCAGCGCGTGGGTCGCGCCCGAGGCCTTGAGGACGCGGTCGATCTCGCGGGCTACGACGTCGCGGGTGGCCAGGGCCCCCTGAGGGTGCTCCGCCATGATCGGCCGTCCGTCCACGGTGTACAGCTCCGCGCCCTCGCCGCGGGCCGCCTCGGAGATCAACACGGCCTGGCCTTCCGCGGGGTAGAGGGCGGTGGGGTGGAACTGGACGAACTCGAGATTCCCCACCGGTGCGCCGGCCCTGTAGGCCATGGCGACGCCATCGCCCGTCGCGATGGCCGGGTTCGTGGTGTGCGCGAACACCCTCCCCAGTCCGCCGGTAGCCAGAAACGTTCGCCGGGCATGGATGGTGTCGATGCGCCCGTCGCGGTGATCGAAGATGGCCGCCCCCACACAGGACCGGGTACCATCCCGGTATCCCGTGAGCAGGTCGATGACCAGGTGGTCCTCGCACGTCTCGATCTCCGGATGGTCCGCGACCGCCTGGAGCAGAGCCCGCTCGATCTCCCGGCCCGTGAGGTCCTGGGTGTGAACGATCCTGCGCCGGGAGTGACCGCCCTCCCTGCCCAGGGACAGGGCGCCCTGGGCGGTCGTGAAGTCCGCGCCCCACTCCATGAGCTCACGAACTCGGGCGGGCCCTTCACGCACCAGTTCCTTTACCGCGTCCTCGTGACAGAGGCCGGCCCCGGCCCGGAGCGTGTCCTGGATGTGGAGATCGAAACTGTCGGCAGGGCTCATCACCGCCGCGATGCCGCCCTGTGCGTAATTGGTGTTCGAATCGGCGCGCCGCTTCTTCGTCACCAGCGTCACGCTCCCGTGGTCGGCCACCTTAAGGGCGAAGGTCAGCCCGGCAATGCCTGAACCGATCACGAGAACATCCACGTGCCGACGATTCACGCCAGGACCTCTTCGAGTGCCCGGATCACCCACGCCCGCCCGCTCTCGAACGTCACCACCTGCTCGAGCACCCACACGTCGCCTTCCGTCAGCATGGGCGCCAGCTTGACCGCATCCTTCGCGGTCATCACGATCGGTCCCCCATTCGACAGGCGCTGGATCTCACGCGCCTCGGCCGCCGAATAGGGGTGGTGGTCGGGAAACGCGATGGCATCCACCAGGTTCGCTCCCCACGCTTCCGCATGGTCGAAGAAGTCGTCCGGCCGCGCGATCCCGGCCACGCCGATGGCCGGTCCCACAGGGTTGCCCTCGCGCGCCGCCCCGTCGGGACGGATCCAGCCCGTCGGGCGCAGGAGCACGCGGGCGGTGCGCCGTC